>NZ_JAAOZS010000038.1:0-9872 GCF_011602805.1 Kocuria sp. JC486
AGCCCCCCCCCCCGCCGCCCGCCGCGCCGCCCCCCCGCCCGCCCCCCCCCCCCCGCCGGGCCCCCCGCCCCCCCGCGGGGGGGGGGCCCCCCCCCTTCGTCGTTGCTGTGGTGGCGGGAGTGAGCGGTGTCGGCCTCTCTCGCTCCCGCCTGCCGCTGCCGTGGCAACGGCACCATCCGTCTCAGAAGGCGCAGACGGTGGTCTCTTCCCACCTGCCGTAGCGGTGGGCCTTCTGAGATCGAGCCTAGGAAGCGCCCTGGGGGCGCGGAATGACCTGGGTCAAGCCCTGCCGAATTGCCAGGGATCAGCTGTAGTCGCGCTCCTCGCGGAGAACCCGGAATTCTCCGGCGGAGGCAACTGCTTGACCGATCGCGGTGGAGTCCAGGACCACGTCCTCCTTGTGCTTGAGGAACATCAAGGTCTGCTCGGGAGTGATCTCGAAAGCCACCGCCCCGACGCCGTCGACGTCGTAGACCTTGCTCTTGACCTTCTTGGTGTCGGCGTCACTGCTCACGCCGTCCAATTCGTACACGGTGGTCATGATCATCCTGCCTCTTCCTGAAGTCGTCAGATCCTTCCGTTGAAGGCCTGCAGAGCCGAATCCTCGCGAGTACCGCCTCGGCCGTCGCCGTATTCAGCGTAGTCAGCGATCCAGGCTACCTGAGCCACCCACTTGGTCATCTTGTAACCGTGGCTGGTTTCCACGCGCAGCCGTAGCGGTGCGCCCAGGTGCAGATCCAGCGGATGCCCGTTGCGTTCGTAGGCAAGGAAGGTCGATTCCTCCTCCACGTCCTCCAAGCCGATGCAGGAGTAGAACGGCTCACGCGGTCGGTTGTCGTACATCTTCTGCGCCAGCCCGTAGGAGGTTGCCATGACGTACCGCGCCGCGTCCGGTTTCGGGCCCAGCAGACCCATGACGTCGGTCAGTTTGGCCCCGCCCCACAGGGCGGTTGCCGACCAACCCTGCATGCAGCTGGTCCTGGCCGTGTACTCGACCTTGGGAAGGGCACGGATCTCGTCCAGGGTGACCACGCGCTCGCGGTCGTTGATCTCGTCCCGGATGGTGATGACGAAATCCTGGAAGTCGTTCTCCTTGTACCGGATCCATTCCTCGGATTCGTCCCGCGTGGGCGGCAGGCCGTTGGTCCAGTGGAACTGGGAGATGTTCTTCTCGCGGTACACCGTGTGGGGTGTGCGTTTGAGGTGTACCCACCCCAGCCCGAACTTCCGTCCGATCTCCGTGAACGGCACCAGGAATCGGTGCGCCCGCGCGCGGTCGGCCAGGGTCAGGTAGCTCAGTGCGATCCAGAACGCGATCACCGCGGCCACCGTGAGCACCGCAACAGTGAAGGCCTGGGCATAGCGGGAGGGATCGTTCACACCGAAGGCCATGTGCGGCAGGTTGTATTCGGGGTGGACCAGGAACACCAGTCCCACGTGAATGACGATGAAGACACTCATGGCCACCATGGCCAGGAAGTGCAGGGACCGCGCCCCTTGGTGGCCACCCCACAAGCGCACGTACCAGGGGAAGCGGATCCGGATCGACGGCGACATGGCGATGCCCGTCAGGATCATGAACGGGGCAATCACGAAAATGACGCCCGTGTACGCCAACTGCTGCAGTGCGTCGTACGGCGTGAAGTGCTCAATGGACGGGATTCCGAAGCCCAGGTAAATCGTGAACGACTCCCAGGCCCGCGGGAAGACATCCCAGGACGTGGGGATGATTCTGCTCCACAGGCCGGTGGCAAAGAGCAGAATCACGTAGATCACGCCGTTGAGCACCCACAGCATCACGCCCAACCCGTGCCAGTGTCGGCCAAGGCCGATGTTCTCGTGCCCGGGGAGCGCGAAGACGGGGCTGACGGAGCGCTCATCCATCAGCGAGGTGTAAACCCCTTCTTCCTGGGGCAGTTTGCGGCGGGTGAATTTCAGCCATTCCGTTCCGGGGGCACAGTCATTTCGCCACCAGAGCCGGGGGAGTGAGGACAGCATCTCCACGCCGCTGCGCAGGAGAATGCCGATCAGGACGAAATTGATCAGATGCGTGGCGCGTAGCCACGTGGGGAAATCCGGGTCCACGAAGACCTCCACGTCAGAGCCGACCCAGGGCCGACGGCGGTGATCCATCCCCTGCGGGCCGTAATGGCGGCCGACCCCCGCAGGACGACGGACCGAATGACGGAGTGCCTTCTAAGACGTGATGTTAATCACTCACCATGGGCAACCAGTAGTGATTTCTGGAGGTTGCCGGGTTCTTGACGGGAACGGGCAATTGGAACCAGGGGAGTGGAAACAAAGAAATCGGCCCCCGCCCGGGGGGCGGGGGGGGTTCTGTGGGGGGGGGGGCGGGGGGGGGGACCCCGCCCCCCGCGGCCCCACCCCGGCGCTCCGCCCCGTGGGCTACGCCCACCATGTTCGCGTCACGACTGCACAACTCGTGCACAGTCCGTGAAAGCAACGCGGACCACTATAACCCATCTGAACGGGTGTCGGTGCCGCGCCCGCGGTGGTTACTCTTCGCCGTCGTTCTGGGTGGATTCGGGGGTGGAACCGGTGCGGTGCGCGGTGATTTCCGCGGCCACCTTGCGGGCGGCATCCGACGACGGGCCGGGGGCCGGGACGAACACGGCGCCGCGGTAGTAGCGCAGCTCGTCGATCGAATCCTGAATGTCTCCCAGCGCACGGTGGTTGCCCGTCTTGGGAGGGGATTGGAAGTAGGCGCGCGGGTACCAACGGCGGGAGAGCTCCTTGATGGTGGAGACATCGATCACGCGGTAGTGCAGGTGCTCCACCAGCTCGGGCATGTCCCGGACCAGGAACGTGCGGTCCGTGCCCACCGAGTTGCCGGCCAGCGGGGCCTTGCCCGGCTCGGGGACCCACTCGCGGATGTAGGCCATGACCTGGTCCTGGGCGTCCTGCATGGTGGTGCCGTGCGGCAGTTCCTCCAGCAGCCCGGAGGTCGTGTGCATGTTGCGCACAAAATCGTTCATCTGCTCCAGGGCAGCCTGGTCGGGTGCGATCACGACGTCCACGCCGTCGCCCAGGACATTGAGCTGATCATCGGTCACCAGGACCGCGACCTCGATCAGGGCGTCGGCCTCAAGGGACAGCCCGGTCATCTCGCAGTCGATCCACACGATTCGTTCATTGGAAATAGCCACGCGGCAACTTTAATGCCAGGTGCCCGGGGTGCGGCTGAAGGGTTACGTCCCGTGCTCCCCGGTAGGATGACCGATGACCTATCGCGCCGACCCCCACTCCCGACGACGGGTGCTGTCACCTCCTCGCCGTCCGGCAGGCCGGTGCCTTCGCGCCGGGGTGGGCGCCCGAATCTCAGAGGGGACCAGTGACTGCAGACAGTAGCGAGACCGGCGTCTCCGCTTCCGCCGACACGACGACGGAGGGCGTGGGCCCGGCGGCCCAGCAGCGGTTGCGCAAATCCCCGCTACGAACCGTCATTGCAGGAGCAGTGGGGTCGATCCTGCTGTTCATCGGTTCCTTGGGTGTGGGGTGGCTCGCTGCCGTCTCCGAGATCCGGCAGAACCCCGTGGTCATCGCGCTGCGGTTCACCACCCCGGGTGCGATCGTCTCCATCATCCTGGTGGCGTTGGGCGGCATGCTCCTGGTCCGCGAGTGGCTGCGACTGGGGCAGAAACTGAACCATTGGGGACCGGACACCCGGAAATGGGTCAATGCGGCCATGATTTCGTGGTCCCTGCCCATGATGGCTGCCATCCCCATGTTCAGCCGGGACATCTACTCGTACATCGGGCAGGGACGCGTGATGCAGTCCGGGCTGAACCCTTACGAGTACGGGGTCTCCACGATCGAGAACTTTTTCCAGCTGGGCGCTGACCAGCTCTGGAGTGAGTCCCCGCCACCGTACGGGCCCTTGTTCCTGTGGATGGAGCAGGGCGTGGTGGCAATCACCGGCGCCCAACCGGACGAGTCGGTGCTGTTGTTCCGCGGGCTCTGCATCCTGTCCGTGGCGGCCATTGCCTGGATGGTTCCGCGGCTGGCTAGATTGCACGGCATCAACGAAACACGTGCCTTGTGGCTGTCCGTGGCCAACCCCTTGTTACTGGTCAACTTCATTCTGGCCGCCCACAACGACGCGATCATGATCGCCCTGGCCTTGGGGGGCACCCTGGCCGCCGCCACATGGCGGGACTGGCGCGGTGGCCTTCTTGGTGCCTTCCTGGTCACCATGTCCATTGCGATCAAACCGATCACCTTGGTCTTCCTGCCGTTCATCGGGTTGCTGTGGGCCGGCAAGGGTGCCTCCTGGACGCGTCGGTTCGCGATCTGGGCGCTGACCCTGGCCTGGTCGGTGGGGATTTTGGCCTTGATGGGATTTGTCTCGGACTTCGGATTTGGGTGGGTCTCCGCCATGTCCACCCCCGGATCCGTGTTCATCTGGTACGCCCCGGTGGGGATGCTCGGGCTGATCGCCAACGGCGTGGCCGGAATTTTGGGTGGTGACGGCGGCAAGGCGATGGACCTGGTGCACAGCCTGGGGCAGATGCTTGCGGTGCCCGTGATCCTGTACATGATGTTCGTGGGCCGGGACCAGAAGATCATTCGCCGTTTGACCTGGGCTTTCGCGGCGATCGTGATCTTCGCACCTATGATTCAGGCGTGGTACGTGGTGTGGCTGATCCCGTTGTTCGCCGTGACTGGCATTCGGTCGGACTGGCAGGTGGACGTTCTGTTTTTCCTCTCGGCCTTCTTCATGATCTACGCCGTGTCCGACCAGCTGGACGTGTTCCCGTACCTGGACATCGACCTCAGCTCGGGACGCACGATCGCCGCCGTCATCGCCATCGCCTACGGCGCGTACCTCTGGTTCCTGGATCCGGCCACCAGGCGGCTCTTCCGGGGCAAGTACCGCAGCACATTGCAGTCCACGGTGATCTGATCCTGACTCCGGTGACCAGGGGCGGTCGCGGGTGCAGACCCGTGGCAGCCTTAGACAAACCGAAGCTGGGCCCGGTCACGGTGGGCGTTCAACAAGGCCAGTGCGTCAAACTGCAGGCGATGGGATCACGGTCGGCGCTCAGGACGTGGTCCCCGAACGGAACAGCGAGGTCACGGTGTCCTATCAGCAAGCACCCGACGGGTACGGCCTTGTGCCCACGTCGTCTCGGACCCCACGTGACCCGGCGAAGGGAAGCAGGACGACCTTCCTACAGGGCCTTCGCTCGCAGATCCTGGCTACCGCAATTGTGGCTGTTCTGGCCACGATCATTGTCGGACTGGGCGCCCGTGGGCTGATTGAGGACAGACAATTCAATGTGATCGATGACGGAGCGATGATTGGATGCTGCACCTGGGTGGCGTTCACGCTGTTGTGGCCGTACTTCGGGTTCGATTACGACAAGGAGGACTTAGGCGTCCCCGATCGAGCGGCAGTTCCGCTCCTGGTGTTGATCGGACCCTTGGTGGGCTTTGCCGCAACTCTTTCGATGAGTGCTTGGCCCCTGCTGCTGGGCGACACCGCGGTCCCTGGCACGGTGACCGGTAACCTGTGGGGCCAACCTTTGGGACTGGTACTCATGGGTGGAGCCACGTGGGTGTTGACCAACGTGGGTGTCACGTTTTGCACCTTGGTGTTCGTCCCGTTCCGGCGGCTCTGGCTTCGGGGAGTGAGTGTTCTGCCCAGTTTGATTGGCCTGTTTCTGGGCGGTTGGTGGTACCTCGGGATTCAGAACGCACCGTTCCGAATGTCCACCCTCCTCACGGTGACCATGCTGATACCCGTGACAACCGTGGGCCCGGTTCTGGTAGGGCTTCTTCTGACCCATGTTCGTCAGCGCCAAGGGCCGGGGCTGGCCTTGTAAATTGGTCGGGTGAATTCTTCCCCTCCCGCTGACACCACGACCCCGCTCCAGGTGCTCCATGACGTCTTCGGGTACGACTCCTTTCGTGGTGACCAGGAAAAGATCGTGGAGCACGTCAGCGGTGGGGGAGACGCCGTCGTCCTGATGCCCACGGGGGGCGGGAAGTCACTGTGCTATCAGATCCCCGCGCTGGTCCGGCCCGGTACGGGAGTGGTGATTTCTCCGCTGATCGCGCTCATGCAGAACCAGGTGGACGCGCTGGCTGCGGTGGGTGTCAAGGCCGCCTTCCTCAACTCGACTCTGAGTTTCGAGGAAGCCGATGCGGTGGAAGCAGATCTCCTGGCCGGCCGACTGGACCTGGTTTACATGGCACCCGAACGGCTGGTCCAGAAACATACCTTGAACGTTCTGGCCCGCTGCCGGCTTGCGTTGTTCGCCATTGACGAGGCGCACTGTGTTTCTCAGTGGGGCCACGACTTCCGGCGGGACTACCTGGGGCTCTCGGTCCTGGCTGAACGCTTTCCCGAGGTGCCGCGGATCGCCTTGACCGCCACCGCCACGGAAGCGACCCACGCGGAGCTGACCGAGCGGCTCGGCATGGCGCAGGCACGGCATTTCGTGTCGAGCTTCGACCGGCCGAACATCCAGTACCGGATCGTGGAGAAGGACAACGCGCGCTCGCAGTTGCTGCGGTTGCTTCGCGCCGAACACGACGGTGATTCCGGGATCGTCTACTGCCTGTCCCGGCGCAGCGTGGAGCAGACGGCCGAAGCGCTGCGCAAGGAGGGCCTGGACGCGTTGGGGTACCACGCGGGGCTCAGCGAAACGCAGCGCGCGGAACGCCAGGCCAGGTTCCTCCGGGAGGACGGCGTGGTCATGGTGGCCACGATCGCCTTCGGCATGGGCATCGACAAACCGGATGTGCGGTTCGTGGCACACCTGGATCTCCCCAAGAGCGTGGAGGGGTACTACCAGGAAACCGGCCGCGCGGGACGAGACGGGCTACCGGCCACGGCCTGGTTGGCTTACGGTCTCAACGACGTGGTTCAACTGCGCCGCATGATCGACAACGGCGACGGCTCCGAACAGCACCAGCGCGGGCAGCGAGCCCACCTGGACGCCATGCTGGGGCTGTGTGAGTCCCTGACCTGCCGCCGCGTGCAGATCCTGCGCTACTTCGGGCAGGACGCCGAACCGTGCGGGAACTGCGACAACTGCCTGACGCCGCCCACGGGCTGGGATGCGACGGTGGCCGCTCAGAAACTGCTGTCCACCATCGTCCGGCTGAACCGTGAACGGGATCAGCGTTTCGGCGCCGGGCAGATCATCGACATTCTGCGCGGCAAACCCAATGACCGCTCAACGGCCTCCCGCCACCAGGAACTCACGGTGTGGGGGATCGGCGCGGACCTCAGCGTGACCGAGTGGCGCGGGGTCATCCGGCAACTGCTGGCACGCAACATCGTGGAGTCGGTGGGGGACTACGGGACGCTGGCCCTGGGGCCCGGCGCGGGTGCCGTCCTCCGCGGTGAGCAGGAACTTGAACTACGGCGCAGCCAACCCAAACAGCGATCCTCCGGCGTCCGCGGTCGACGTTCGACGACGACGGCGGACCTGTCGGGCCCGGAGGCGGTGCTGTTCGAGTCGTTGCGCGAATGGCGGGCGCAAGAGGCCAAGGAGCAGAACGTTCCGGCCTACATTGTGTTCCCGGACGCCACACTGATCGCCATTGCGCGTGAACGCCCAAGCAGCGTCCGCGGTCTCGCGGGTGTCAGCGGCGTGGGTGCCAAGAAGCTGGAGCGGTACGGGGATGCGTTGGTGGAGTTGGTGACCAGCTCGAACTGACCGCACCCCCCTACCAGGTGGAGGCCACCGTCTTCAGCGAAACCCATGCGCCGTCGTCGCGCGGGGCGAAATCCGTGCGCAGCCGCAGCCGCCAGGTGTTCCGTGAGCCCCAGATGGTGGCATCCGTGTGGGTGCGTGCGTCGACCGTCGCGGATTCCGGGTGAACTTCGACCACGACGTCCGCATCGCGGATCGAGTGGTAGGCCATGGTCGCGGCTTCGACCTCCCCGAGCCATTCGGTCTTGGGCTGCACGTGGCCGGTCATGTGGGTCAGGGTGTATTCGTCGGCCAGCAAGGGATCCAGCCTGGCGGGGTCACCGGACACCATGGCCGCGCACAGTGCCCGGTGCGCGGCCATGGCCTGGGAGCGTGAAGGACTCATGCCTCGGGGATGTCCATCCCGAAGCTGTCGAGCGTGACGTCCTCCGGTTCAGGACCGCCGCGGACCCCTGTGTCCAGGGCGTCGATGCGGGCCAGTTCGTCGTCGCTCAACTCGAAGTCGAACACGTCGAAGTTCTCCGCGATTCGGTGCTCCTTGACGGACTTGGGGATGACCTGGCGGCCTTCCTGCAGGTGCCACCGCAGCATGATCTGCGCGGGGGACTTGCCGTGGGCCTCCGCAATGGCCACGGTCTCCGGGTCCTCCAGCGTGGACTTGCGGTTGTCGTCACCCCAGCCGGGGTAGAAGGTGATGCCACCGATCGGTGACCAGGCCTGGGACACGATGCCCAGTTCCGCGTTCTTCTCCAGCAACTCACGCTGCTGGAAGTACGGGTGGATCTCGATCTGGTTCACGGCCGGAACCACGGTGGCCTCCGCGAGCAGGCCGTCCAGGTGATCGGGCATGAAGTTGCTGACGCCGATCGCGCGCACCTTGCCGTCCGCCAGCAACTGCTCAAGGGCTTTGTACGCAGCAATGGTCCGGTCAAAGGTTTCCGGAAGGGCCTGGTGGAGGATCAGCAGGTCGATCTGCTCCACGCCTAACTTGCCTGCCGCCTTGTCGAAGGCGTGCAGCGTTTCGTCGAACCCGAAGTCGCTGATCCAGACCTTGGTCTCGATGAAAACTTCAGACCGATCCAGACCCGATTCGCGGATGGCCTGACCCACCTCGCGTTCGTTCCCGTAGGCAGCGGCCGTGTCGATGTGCCGGTACCCCGTCTTCAGGGCGCTTGCGACGGCGGCCGTGGTCTCCTCGGGCGGGGACTGGAAGACCCCAAAGCCCAGTGCGGGGATCTCGATTCCGTTGTTCAAAGTGATCATGGGAATGCTCATGTCCCTCAGCCTAGGCACGTCGGATCCTCCCGAGACAGGCACTCTTGGTACCAGGTTGTCACTGGGCGGCGGGCCGCCACATGGAATACGGTGCCGCCCGCTCATTGAGTTGGATACGTCGCATCGGTTGGAAACCGTGCCGCCGGTAGAGGTTCCCGCTCCGGGCGGTCGAGGACTCCAAGTACGCGGGCTGGCCCGCCCGGTCGGCCTGGTTCAGGCGGTGGTCCAGGAGCACGGCACCCACCCCCTGGCCCCTCGCATCCGGGTGGACGCCGATGGCATGGAGGTACTAGTGCGGCGTCGTCGGCCGGTACTTGGCCATCTCCGCTTCAATCTTGAGGGCGCGGACCATCCCTCCGGTTCCCAGCGCGCGGTGGAAGTCCCGCGCGTGCGTCACGAGGCCGGGGATCGTGGGCCCATGGTGCCCCGGGGCGTACCAGGCAGCCGCACCGATGATCTGCTGGCCCTCCCGAATCGTGTCCACCGTCCCGGCCTGGATGGCTCCACCGTTGAGCAGACCACGAAACAGCCACGGGCCGCGTTCCACCATGACGGCCGGGTCCGTGGTTCCCATAGCGGCCTGCATGGGTGGATCCGACTGGAAGGCCATAGCCATCAGCTCGGACAGTTCATCGAGGTCGGCCGGCGCGGCCGGTGTCACGGTAAACAGCGCTTTCTCCTGGTGTGCTCGGCCGCCTTCTGGACAACTAGGGACGGCCTCAGACGGGCTTCTGATGGCCGCTGCGCAAGGAATGGAGAGCCCATCCGTAAACTGCAACGGTAATGCCTACTTGTAGCACCATGAGCGCGGGTGTGAGCGAACCGGTCAAGACTGCCACTAGGTGTACTCGGCCACGACGTTGGTTACAGGCGGCTGGTCGGAGGTAGTCCGTCGAGTGCGCTGTGGCG
>NZ_JAAOZS010000039.1:0-9600 GCF_011602805.1 Kocuria sp. JC486
ATGATGACATCCTCCCCGCCAGCGCCTCCCGGCACTAACGATCAGTTGTCACCGATACGTTCCTCACGCCCCGACTCCGACCCGAACCCTTTCAGGATCGAGCCGAGAGAGTTGTGGAGCGCGCGGGCAAAGTCCTTTCCGAGCCCGCTGCCCGAGTTTCCGAGCACCGTGAATCCGAGCCAGTTCTGCTTCACCTCTTGGAACATGTACCAGGCCTTGATGAGCCCCGGATCGAGGTCGGGGGTCGCCCGGTCGCGTAGGAAGACCAGGTAGCGAATCATTCCTTCGTGAAGATCACGGTACTCCGGCTTCTGGCTGTTGAAGAGGAGGAAGGGGTCGATGAAGAGCGGCAGGTCCGAAGCAAGGCTGATGTCGAAGGCACCGTAGTCCTCCAGCACCGTCGGTGGAACTCCGAAGTGCTGAGAGAAGTACAGTTCGATGACCATCCCGACTACGCCCCAACGAGTTGCAGCAAGTGGTCGTAGCTCGTGACTCCGTGGTACCGGATGCCCGGGGTGCCGGCCACCTGGTCAAGTTTCTCGAAGAGCTTGTTGGCGCAGTCGATCTTCGCCTTCTCCGCACCACGAAGCTCTAGCGACGAGAGGGAGTACTTGGTTTCGGCGACAAAGTAGACGTGCTTGACAGAGCCTTCCTGGAAGGCGATCGCCCAGTCGGGGTTGTAGTCGTCGAGTGGTGTCGGAATCTTGAATCCGCGCGGGAGCTTGGTGAAGACGGACACCTCGTCGCTGATGTCGAGCGCGGCACCGAAGTCTCGTTCGACCTGGGAATCATCGAGGACGTACTCGTAGACGCTCTTATTTGGGGTGTGGACGGCCTTGGACAGGTCCTGAGCGGTCTGATTCTCGGTGAAGATCGAGGCGTCGTACCGGTCATCGAGGATGTCGTACTCAATGTGCTCGACCATCGTGGCCGCGGCCTGCTCGCGGATCAGCCGCGCAGCCTCGGTGATGAACTGCTCCGGGTTCTGCTTGAACTTCGCAAACGTGTCCGGTCTTACCCCGTGGAGGATGGAGGCGACCGTGCGGCGGGTGAGCTTCGTCTTCTCTGCGATCTCGCCGATCAGATCGTACGGCACCGTGGAGCTTGCACTCAGGGTGGATTCGGATGACTTCGTTCGGGTTACCTTGAAGCTCTCGCCGGACTCCAGGTGCTCGGCTTCGATGATGTCGCGCTGGACGCCCTCGGTCACGACGTACTGAAGGCGTGCTACTTCGAGGGACGTGTCGAGCACTCGAACGCAGTTGGCGATCAGCTCTTTCGAGTCGAATGCGACCTGGTACACCACGCGGTGGTTGATTCGCGCCCACAACTCCTGGAACTCCTTCTTGTCGAAGTTCGCCTTGTTCATCGGGACGACCTTTGCCTTGCGTCCGTCATCGACCTTCGGCGCCTGAACGTGGAGGGAGTCGATCAATTCAGCGACCTGGTAGAAGTACGGCTGCAACGCCGGGGGCATGTCGGGAATCTCGGGGAGATCGCCGCGTTCAAGCCACTTGTCGGTCAGGTGTTGGTCGTAGTCGATGAAGTCGTGCTTGATGAGCCAGTGCTGGAGTTGCTTGGCTTCGTCCAACGTGACCTTGTGTTCAACGCCTGCGATCACATCGAGCAGGACCGCTCCGGCGAAGAACTCTGGTGTTGCCTTCCGCGGGCGAGCGCTGAGCAAGCCCAGCGTCTCCTTTTGGAACCCTGCGACGAAATCAACGTAGGACTCCTCGGTGACGACGGTCAGAACGTTAATGTCATGGACGGTCACAGGGTTGTCGGCACGGTCGCCGTTGTGATCCACCGCGAGCCGAAGGCCACGCCCGACCTCCTGACGGCGAGAGTCCCCAGCGGTCGCCTTCTTGAGGAATCCGAGGGTGAAGACGTTCGGGTTGTCCCAGCCTTCCCGAAGCGCAGAGTGGCTGAAGATGAAACGGAGCGGGTAGTCGCGGTCGAGAAGCTTCTCCTTGTCCCGAAGGATGGCGTCGTAGGCCTCGGCGTCCTTGGACAGCCCCTTGCCCTTCTCATCCGAAGCATCGGACGCATCGCTGTTCACCCAGCGGCCGGTCTTCTTGTCGACCGAGAAGTACCCGTTGTGGATGTCGCGCACCGGGTCGCGTTCAAGGAACGCCCGGTAGGCCGCAGCCGACTCATCGAGGTCGAGCTCGCTGAGGCGCTCAACTCTGAGCGCCTCATACTCCTCTTCAAAGACTCTGGCGTACTCGCCTAGCCGGTCGGGCTGGTCGTAGTCACGGTACTTGTGAACCTCGTCGATGAAGAAGAGGGACAGAGCCTTGATTCCGTGCCCGAAGAGTTGCCTTTCCTTGTCAAGATGAGCGCGCACGACTTCCCGAATCTGGAGTCGGCGCTTCTGCTCGTCGGTCACATCGTTGGTGACCTGGCCTCCTTGGAGTACCTGTCCATCCAGGAGCGTGACGGTGTTCGCAATGGCGTCGATGTCATCGACGACGAGACCCTTGTAAGCTTCGATACCGCCCGAAATGTCGTGAAGCCGATCACCCTTCTTGACCTTCACCGTCCTGAGCGTGATGTTCCCGCTCTTGGGCTGATGCTGAATCTCGACACGCGCCTTCGGAAAGTCAGCGCCCTTGCCAAGCTCAAGCCCGTCAACGTAGAGGTACGCGCTACTCCCTGCAAGGCCTTTGACGCTGATGCCCCTCGCGGCGATCTTCTTGACCAACTTCTTGTTGTAGGCATCGAGAGCATCCAGTCGATGAACCCGGTTGTGTTCGATGGCGTGCGTCGCTGAGTAGCGCAGTGCGAAGAGCGCGTTGAAGCGTCCCAGAGCCTTTAGCGTCTCGCTGGGCTTGGCCGGATTGCTCCCGAGACGCTGCGGTTCGTCGATGATCAGGATGGGCCGGTTTGCCGCGATGACATCGATGGGACGCCGAGACTTGAACCCGTCGAGCGTCCTGAACATCTTGAGCCCGGGCGACTTGCCGGTCTCGGCCAGGTCCTGGTCAGCCCTCTTCGCATCGCGATTGAAGTTCTGCGCGTTGATGATCATGACCTGGATGCCTGCATCCGAAGCGAAAGTCTCGACGTCTTCGAGATGATCGGAGTCGTAGACGAACGCTCTGGCCTGAGTCCTGTACTCGGCGAGGAAGTGGTCGGCCGTGATCTCGAAAGACTTCTTCACCCCCTCGCGGATCGCGACGCTCGGGACGACGACGACAAACTTGGACCAGCCATACTGCCGGTGAAGCTCCATGATCGTCTTGATGTAAACGTACGTCTTGCCCGTCCCCGTCTCCATCTCAACGTCCAGGTTCAGACCCGCCGCCGGGCTGGCCACGAGTTCTCCGGACAACGGAAGCCCGGTCGTGCGCCGTTGCACGGCCTGAACGTTGTCGAGGAGCTGGGCAGAGCTGAGAAGCAACGGGCTGTTGCCATAGCCGGTTCGCGCTACAGCCTCGCTGAGACGGTGATCCAGCTCGGGCTGGTCACGCTGCTCCACCGTGCGTCCGGGATCGATCTTGTAAGTGACGTTGTCGGCAAACGGTTGGCGATGTACCGCCCCGAAGCAGTCCACCACTGCGTCCACAGCAGCGGTCTGGTAGTCCTGGACCTTGAACTGAAGCTTCATCGAGTCAGATCACCTTCAGTGTGGTGTCAGGTGACAGCTGCTCAAAGACCTGGTATGCGTTGATGGCTGTGTCATCAGTAGCGAAACCCGTGTCCTTGAAGACGACCTTCTGCGTCGCGTCCGCAGCAGCGCGCAGCGCGAGCGTTCGGACCAGTGCTTCGTCGAGGTGATCGTCGAAGCACGCGAGGAGTGCGCCGTCTTCGACCGAAAACACCTCGTGCCCATCTACGGATTCGACGTTGATTGGCGCCGATAGATCGAGACCCCATGCAATGAGCACCTCGAACAGCACGTCCATGCCGGTCCGGTCACTTTTGACGCTCTCGACGAGATCGAGCATCGCCTCTTGATCGGCCAGATCGGGTGTCATGGTGATGTCGGTGAAGTTGCTCGTGTCCACGGCGAAGACTCGGAAGCCAACGTCTCCGTTCCAGTCCGATGGCCTCCGGTGCTCCAGAGCCTGCGCGCCAGCCTTCTGGATTCGAATCTTGGTGAGTTCGGCGATGTTGAGTGGCTTCTCAAGCTTCTGGAGAAACTTGATCGCGTTCTGGATGGTTGTCTTGGCCGAACCAGTCGCAGACTTGAGGTTGTCCTCCAGGAGCTCGGGAAGCTGCACCAGGATCACGGGACAGTCGAGCCCCGTGCGGGCACAGAGGTCGAAGACGGCTTCCGCAGTTGTGCCAGACCCGGCGAAGAAGTCCATGACAACGCCACCCTTACCGCCGAGGACGTACTCGAACAGTCGAGACAGCACCTCATGGTCTTTAGGGTTGTTGAAAACCTGAGCGCCCATGAGTTCGCGAAGGTGCCGAACTGAGACCTGAGACTGCTTATAGAAATAGCTGCCGCGGACTTGGACGGCAAGCCCAGCTTCGTCTCCGCCGTCGTCTTCAGCGCTGTCGTCAACGTCGTCAACCTCGCCCGTCACCGGCCGGAGATGAGATTTGCGGAACGGCGGCTGGGTGTGATCGTCCCGGAATACGACGAGTCCTAAGTCGATCCGGCGCTGCATCTCATCCTCCCCGTATCGCCATCCTGCTTCAGGCACGGCGCAAGGTTGGCCCGTTATGGGGTGGAGCACGTCATATCGCGGCCCGCCGCCGCCCGGCCAGGAGATGTTGTCGTCTCGCCACGGGCCGTTCGCATCGATGTGTCGCGTACGTGCGAGCTTCTTCGCCGGGTGGCTCTTCGGGAGACTCTTGTACCAAGCTGTCAGATCTCTCTCGACACCCTCGTCATCGGCGCCATGTGCTTCACGAAGTAGGAGGTACTGCTCCCAAACTTCCCGTGCACCCGGCTTCTCTTCACGCCACGATGTCCCTTGCTCGCGCAACGACGACTTCGACTTTGCATAGACCAAGATGTACTCATGGCCGACCGAGAAGAACTTCGCGTCGTTTTTACGTCCCTTCTCCCACACGAGCTGTGCGATGAAGTTCTGTTCACCGAACACTTCATCCATGAGCCGGCGGAGAGATGCCTGTTCGGCATCATCGATGCTGACAAGGATCACGCCATCCTGGGCAAGGAATCGCTTCGCCAGGCGAAGCCGCGGGTAGATCATACTCAGCCAGTCCGAGTGAAATCGTCCGTTCGTCTGCGTATTGGAGACGAGTTTCTCGCCGGCCTCGTTCACTTGGCGCGACTTCCAGAGGAACTCCTGCGTTGAAGTCGAAAAGTCGTCCCGGTACACGAGGTCGCCGCCGGTGTTGTAGGGCGGGTCGATGTAGATCAGACGGACCTTGCCAAGGTACGACTCCTGGAGCAGCTTGAGTGCTTCGAGGTTGTCTCCCTCGATGAAGAGATTCTTCGTGACCTCGAAGTCCACCGAGTCGTCGAGATTGGGTCGTAGAGTCTTAGCTATCGGGGTGTTGGAGGCGAACTCGGCGGCGAGCTTGCCTGGCCAGTCAATCTGGTAGACCTCTTTGCCCTCCACGACGAAGTCGCTCAGTTCCTGCCTCAGCGCCTCGAAGTCGACCTGGTGAATGAGGTTCCCATCGTCGTCTCGCCCTTCGGTGACGATGTGCGGGAACAGCGTGGCGAGCGCCTCGACGTTCTTGCGGGTTACGTCAGCCGACTGCAACTCCAGCTTCTCAACGTGTTCCATGTCTCCCTCTCACACCAGGGCCGCGAGAGCGGCCTGGCGTTCCTTCAGTTCTCTGCGTAGTTCAATCTTGCGGTTGAGCTGCGGCTCGGTCCGGAGCTTGCGCTTCAGCGTGGTGACCTCACGTTCGAGTTTGCGCACCGCGGCCAGTCTGTCGGCGACGTCTGACATTTCCTCGCCTGGGCGTGTGGTGATCGGTGTCAGTGGCTGCAGGAGTACCGCGTAGAGCGCGGGCAGCGTGATCGCCGTAGGCAGGGCCTGCCGGCTCGTGTCTCCTGGCTGCCAACCGGTCGAGTAGTAGGCGCTGAGCTTGGGAGCCCCGGTGCCGAGCTGCTTGTGTGCCGCGACCGTCCGTGTCTCGGGTTGCTCGCCGCGTTGGCGGGCGATCTCGAAGATGATCGGGAACGGGATGGCCTTGTCGATGGCACCCAGGACGGCTTCGCTGACGTCGTCGGTCTTGGCGTCGATCGTGAAGACCTGTATCTCCGGCACTGCTGGTGTGCTGGGCAGGTTGATCGTGGCCTCGGCGAGTTTGTAGGCCCAGGTGACGCGTTGGACTTCATTGATGAACTTCTCTCGCACAGAGGTGTTGACGGTGCCGTGCTCGTAGAACTTCTCCTTGGGCACGCGTCTGCCGAACTTCGCTGCCTCGGGCCAGCGGTAGAGGATGTCAGTCATCAACACCGCCCTCGGTGGGATCTACAACGGCGATGAACGCGGTGAGTTCGAAGTCGTCGAGGCCAGCGATGGTTTGCGTGAGGGCGGTGGTGCTACCTCC
The DNA here is from genome assembly GCF_011602805.1 of Kocuria sp. JC486. Taxonomy (NCBI): domain Bacteria; kingdom Bacillati; phylum Actinomycetota; class Actinomycetes; order Micrococcales; family Micrococcaceae; genus Kocuria; species Kocuria sp. JC486. The sequence goes on from NZ_JAAOZS010000039.1 coordinate 6,493, forward strand.
GGTGAAGAGGCTGTCGATATCGCGTTCTTCGGTCACATCGATCATGGAGTGGATCGCGTCGGTGAGCAGCGCCGAGTACTTGCCCATCTGCGCGCCCTCGGCGGTCGCGGTATTGAACACGTCGACGACATCCGCGACCGGCTCCTCGTGGGGACGGCAGCCAGCACGCAGCAGGTCGAGAAGGTGCTTAGCTTCGGTGTGATTCTCGATGACTTCGCCCTGTTCGTCGAGGTAAACGAGGTAGTGCGGGTGGAGCCGATTACCTCGGTTGATGTGCTCGTCAGCAGTGAGGTTGCGCAGGGCGAAGATCACGCCAGGTCGCAGTCCCTTGCTGAGGTCTGCGGGAATCACGGCGTGGAGCCCACGGGGCGCTGTCTCGAGGTCACCGTGTTCCTTGATGTAGCCAAGCAGGTCCATGCGGAAGTCGTTGAGCCCGAGGTCGGTGATCGAGACCCCGGTGCGGACATCTTCAAGCTCGATGACTTCATCCTGGAGCTTGCGGAGTTGCTCCCTACGGAAGGCGGCCTCGGAGTCTTCAAGGGTGAGGACGTTGTCATCGGCCGTGCTGGCGAGGTCAGCGATGACCATGCGGTTCTCGACTCGCTCCTTGAGATTGATGTACTCATCCAGGGAGATGTCCGGCCAGAAGTTCACGAGCTGGATGTGGCTATTGGTGGACCCGATGCGGTCGATGCGGCCGAAGCGCTGGATGATGCGCACGGGATTCCAGTGGATGTCGTAGTTGATCAGGTAGTCGCAGTCCTGAAGGTTCTGGCCCTCGCTGATCACGTCGGTGCCGATGAGCACGTCAAGCTCGCGAGTCTCGTTCGGCATGGTGAGGTGGCGCTGCTTGGAGCGCGGCGAAAACAGTGACATGACCTGCTGAAAGTCGAACCCAGTACCGAGGGTTGTCTTCGCTCCATGACTGCCACCGGTGATCACCGCAGTGTCCAATCCAGCCCCCGCGAGGGTGGGCGCCAGCTCTTGGTAGAGATAGTCGGCCGTATCGGCAAAGGCGGAGAACACGAGTACCTTGCGGTTGCCGTCGTTGATCGGGTGCTCGGCCTTGTCCAGTATGAGTTGCTTGAGCTTGCGGAGTTTGAGGTCGTGGTCCGGGGTGACTTTGCGTATCTCGTCGAGGAGCTCACGGAGAGTCTCGCGGTCGTTCCATAGGTCGCGCTGCCAGGACTCCATGTCGAGGTCGTCGAGATCAATCTTGATCTTCTCGCCGAACGACAGCGCTTCGATACTCGCGGCCTCTTCGTCATCGACGTCGAAGTCAAGCCCGGCGAGTTCGGGGCTCAGGTCGGCGAGGTTGCCCGCGTGGTTGCTGATGCGTCCGAGAGTATGAGTGACGGAATCTTCGATCTTCACCAGAGTGAGGCGGAAGGCATCGACCGAGCTCTCCAAACGTTTGAGCAGATTGACGGTCATGAGCTTCTTCAAGCCCTGCTCACGCCCTGCCTGCCCGAGGTTGGACCGTGCACTACCTGCCGTGACGTTATAGAGGTTTTCGTACTTGGAGAGTCGGCTCGGGAACACGTACGCGAGCGGGGTGTACACGGCGAGGGTCAGCGCCTGGAGCTGCTCAAAGATGTCATTGAACCCGGGCGCATCCGGGAGGTCCGTCAGCGGCTCTCGAACCGACAGTGGCGGGCGTCGTCCCGGAAAGGCACCGATCTCAGTGGTGTCATAGAACGCCTGGATGTGTTTGCGGGAGCGGGCGATGGTGACGGAGTCGAGCAATTCGAAGAAGTCGAAGTCGAGCATCTGGAGGATGCGGTCGGTCGTGCGGTGCTCGGGGTCGAGTTTGGACCACTCGTTGAACACACGCTGCGCGTCGGAGAACACCTTCTCGACCGTCGTGGACAGGCTCAGGTGTTGGGCGAGGTTATCGGACTCGCCCTCGTAGGCGAGTTGGAGCTGGTTCTTGAGGTCGATGAACCGGTTGTTCACCGGTGTGGCTGAGAGCATCAGTACCTTGGTCTTCACGCCCTCGCGGATGACTTGACGCATAAGGCGCTGATAGCGCGACTCCTTCTCCTCCGCATAGTCGGCATTGCGGAAGTTGTGCGACTCATCGATCACGACGAGGTCGTAGTTGCCCCAGTTGATCCGGTCCAGCCGCAGACCAAGCGACTCACCCTTGGTGCGGGAGAGATCGGTGTGCGCGAGCACGTCGTAGTTGAACCGGTCAGAAGCGAAGATGTTGGTCGTGAGGTTGGCGTTGTAGTTCGTCCAGTTCTCCGCGAGCTTCTTCGGGCAGAGCACCAGCACCGACTTGTTGCGCAGCTCGTAGTACTTGATGACCGCGAGCGCGGTGAATGTCTTACCGAGGCCCACGGAATCCGCGAGGATGCAGCCGTTGTAGGTCTCCAATTTGTTGATAATGCCGGTAGCCGCGTCGCGCTGAAAGTTGTACAGGCTTTGCCAGACCCTCGTCTCCTGATAGCCGGTACGGTCGTTCGGCAGCACGTCCTCGTTGATGTCATCGAGGAACTCTGCGAACAGGTTGTAGAGGATCAGGAAGTAGATGCGTGCCGGGGAGTTCTCGGTGTAGACACTGGCGATGTGATCGTGGACGGCCCGAGAGACATCACTGACCTGTTCGGGGTTGTTCCAAATCTGATCGAACAACTGCATGTACTGCTCGGTCATCGGAGCCTCATCGAGACGGTTCACGAAGCTCGACACGGCGTTGCCACGTTCGTAACCGAGATCGGCGGTGGTGAACCCCTGGAGCTGAGTGTAGGCAGCCTTGCCATCGATGACCGCGAACTGCTGCATCGGGTTGCCCGTGGAGTTCGAGCGAAATGTAACCTTGCGTCGAACCCAGTCAGCACATTCACGGGCGATCGCGCGCTGGGTGAGCTTGTTGCGCAGCCTGATCTCGAAGTCGGACCCGGCCAGGCTCGACTCGGCCTGACCGCCGGGGATGAAGAACTCGCGCCGCTCCTTGCGGAGCTTGTCCGTTACCTTCTCGGTCACGAACGACGGCGACGTGAAGATGAACTCGAGCTCGCTGACCTTCTCTAGCTGTACTTCCCCGGCAGGTTGTGAACACGCGGGGTAGATGAAGGCCTCCGGGCAAGATGTGGGTTACCACAC
>NZ_JAAOZS010000004.1:0-114175 GCF_011602805.1 Kocuria sp. JC486
TTTCCCCCCGTTCACAGGTGCGGGAAACGGGGTGCTCCCTCTGCCGACCACACCGTTTTGTGTCGACCCCCCCGTGTATCCCGGTGTGTTCGACACAAAACGGTGTGGTCGCGCGCAGACATGACAAAACCCCCGAACCCATGAGGGTTCGGGGGTTTCACGATGTCGGGATGACAGGATTTGAACCTGCGACCTCCTCGTCCCGAACGAGGCGCGCTACCAAGCTGCGCCACATCCCGATGCACTCAACCGGGCCGTGAGCCCGTGAGCAACCCGATCATCATACGGGCTGGGCCACGGGAAGTGAAATCCGTCGGGCGGGGGCCTCAGGCCCTTGCGGTGAGCGTCATCAGGACCGCTTCCGGGGGACAGAACAGCCGCACGGGGGCGAACCTGGACTCGCCCAGGCCCGCGGAGATCTGGACCGGTACGCCCTTTTGGGACGTGACTCCCTTGCAGCGTTCGGGCTCGATGTCGCAGTTGCTGACCAGAGCTCGTCCACCCGGCAGACACACCTGACCGCCGTGCGTGTGACCCGCCACCACCAGGTCGGCGCCGTCGTCAGCAAACCGGTTGAGTGCGCGCAGGTAGGGCGCGTGGGTGAGGCCCAGTCGCAACGACGACGGTGCCGTGCCGGGGTCGGTGAATCGACCACGGCCCGAACCGGGCTGGTCGGGGGCAAGGAAGCCCGGGTGACGGTCGTACCCCAGATGTGGGTCGTCCACGCCGGACACGTCGATGACGTGCTCGCCCACTTTCACGCGGTCGGCCCGGTTGATCACCCCCACCCAGCCGGCCTCGTCGAAGGCGCGGTGCATCTGCCGCCACGGGAGCAGCTGCGCCTGCGTCCGGTCCTCGTCCGAGGTCGAGGACTTCCACAGGTACCGGGCCGGGTTCTTGAGCATGGGCGCGAAGTAGCAGTTGGAACCGGGAACGTAGAGACCGGGTAACTTCAGCAGCGGTTCCAGGATCTCCAGCAAGTAGGGCAGGGCCTGGGGGTGCGAAAGGTTGTCGCCCGTGTCCAGGACGAGGTCGGGTTCGAGTTCGGCCAGGCCGTGGACAAAGCGCTTCTTGGCCTCCTGGCCGGGCACCGTGTGCAGGTCGGAAATCTGCAGGATTCGCAGATCGGTGGCGCCAGGAGCCAGGACGGCGAGTCGTTCGTGCCGGACCCGGAACCGTCGTCGTTCGCCGAACACCGCCCACCCGGTCACGGCAGCCCCGGATACGGCCGTGGCCGCCAAGGAAGTGGCGGCCACGGACGCGAGTCGGCTCGTCTGAATCGTCATCGTTGTGTGGATCTCACGGGTCAGTTGTCCGTGTCCGGGTCGACGGCGGAGTCCGCCGCGGCACCGGCCCCGGCGGCGGGGGCCGGGCTCGACCCGCTACCAGCAGTCAGGTTCGACGGCGGGTCCGGGAAGGTCGACGTGTCGTAGTCACGGGCCGTGGCCTGCATGAAGCGCTGCCACTGCCCACCCGCGTAGGTCGAGCCGTCCACCCAGTCGTCCGGGTCGGAGGTCTGCGACGCCGGGGTGTCGCCGCCGATGGAGACGTCGTTCAGGGACCGAGAGCCTTCAAGGTAGTTGCCCACCCAGGAAGCGGTTGACAGTCCCTTGGTGTAACCGACCACCCAGGTCTGGGTCGAGTTGTCCGTGGTGCCGGTCTTGCCCGCCGAGGCATTCGGCAGGTCGATCCCGATCTTGTAACCCGACCCTCTGACCAGGACCTCCTTGAGCACGTAGTTCACGGCTCGAGCATCGTCCTCGCTGATCGCCCGCTCGCAGTTGGGCTCGGGGACGTCGTACTCCTTGCCCCGGGAGTCCTTGATGGAGAGGAAGGCGCGGGCGTCACAGCGCACGCCGTCGTTGGCGAAGGTCGCGTAGGCGGTGGCCATGGTCATGGGCGAGATGTTGTCGTCGGAGCCACCCAGAAGGGCCGACAGCTGAGTGGTGTTCACCGGTTCACCGGTCTGGCCGTTGTGGATGCCGAGGTCCTCTGCCAATTGACCGATGCGGCACAGGTCCAGTTCGGAGGCCATGGCGTAGGTGGCCGAGTTGACGGAGTTGTACATCCCGTAGTCCGCCGACATCTTGCGGTTGAACCCACGGGAGGCGTTCTCGAACGAGAAGCCGGTGCCGTCGTTGCCCGGTTCGAAGATCGCGCCGCCGTCCACACAGGAGGCCTTCCACGGGAAGTCGGCCGGGTAGGACATCTTGTCGGCGTCCACCTGCTCCTTGACGGAGTGTCCGGCATCCACCCAACCCAGCAGGGTCATGGGTTTGAAGGTCGAGCCCACCTGGTAGCCGCCGGTGCCGCCGTCCCAGGTGTCGGTGTTGAAGTTGTATGTGGTGTTGGAGGCACCTTGCTCGGCGGTGTAGTAGGTGTTCTGCGCCATGGCCACGATGTTTCCGGTCCCCGGTTCCACCGAGACCATCGAGCTGCCGATGTTCTCCTCGTTGTCGTCGCGCGGCTGGGTCTCGTTGACGGCCTTGTTGGCCTCCTTCTGGGCGTCCATGTCCAAGGTGGTGACGATGTCCAGCCCACCCCGCTCCAGCGTGTTCAGACGTTCTTCGGGGTTGGCACCGAATTCGTCGGAGGCCAGGATCTGGTTCTCGACGTAGTCGCAGAAGTACGGCGCGTCCTCGGCAGCGGTACAGCCGGCCTGGGTGGGGTGCAGGTCCAGGTCGAGCGGTTCGGCCTTGGCCTCGTCGTACTCCTTCTGGGTGATCTTGCCTTCGTCCAGCATGGTGTAGAGCACCACGTTGCGTCGTTCAACGGATTTCTCCGGGTTGGTCGCCGGATCGTAATAGGCGGGCGACTGCACCAGGCCGGCCAAGGTCGCGGCCTGCGCCACGCTCAGATCGGAGGCAGGGATGCCCCAGTAGAACTGGGACGCGGCTTCCACTCCGTAGTTACGCGGGCCGAACAAAGCGATGTTGAGGTAGCCCTCGAGGATCTCGTCCTTGGACTTCTCCTGCTCCATGGACATCGACAGCTTCACCTCACGCAGCTTGTCCGCGTAGCCCTTGTTGGCACCCAGGGTTGAGGGGTCGCGGCCGGCGCGTACGTCCTGGTCGATGATCAAGTTGTTGACGTACTGCTGGGTGATCGTCGAGGCACCCTGACGACCTCCGGCGCCGATCAGGTTGTTGCCGATCGCGCGGGCGATGCCGCCGACCGAGACGCCACCGTGGTTGTAGAAGTCGCGGTCCTCGATGGAGAGGATTGCGTCCTTCATGTTCGGCGAGATCTCGTCCAAGCTCACGGGGGTGCGGTTCTCCGAGTAGAACTTGGTGAGCACCGTTTTCCCGTCGCGGGCGTAGACCGTGGAGGACTCGGAGAGTGGGCCGTCCTCGAAGTCCGTCGGCAGGTCCTTGAACCACCCGATTGAGCCGTTGGCGGCCATCCCCATCGCCGCGGCAGGAGGAAAGACGAGCCCGGTGACCACCAGGCCTGCCAGGAGGCTGGTGGCGATGAACGCCACGACCCGCCCGAGTGTGGAGCTGCCGCTACTGTCCGCGGAAGAGTTGGAGGATGCCATTCCGCCAGTTTACAAGCCGTACCTGGGAACCCCGGGGACCCGGGGCGTGGCCCCTCCACAACCCGATAGTGTGGGGGTCATGACCACATGGGAATACATGACCGCGCCCATCATGATCCACGCGACCAAGCAGATTCTGGACAACTTCGGTTCCGAGGGGTGGGAGCTGGTGGCAGTTCTCCCGGGCACGCAGCAGGCCTCCACACCCGACGCTGCCGTCAACGCCCCGGCGCAGACCAACCCGATCGCCTACTTCAAGCGACCCAAGGAGAGCTGAGCATGGCCAACCGGGTGGAGACTCGTATCGCCGAACTCGGACGCACACTCCCGGAGGTTCCCGCGCCGGCTGGTGTCTACGTCCCTGCTCTGATCACGGGGAACTACGTCCACACCTCCGGCCAGCTTCCGTTCGTGGACGGCAACCTGCGCGAACTCGGCAAAGTCGGCGAAGGCGAAGGCCTGGTTTCTGCTGACCGGGCCGCCGAGCTGGCCGCTGTTGCCGCGCTCAATGCGTTGGCTGCCGTCAAGGGAGTCATCGGGGATCTCGACCGCATCGTGCGCGTCGTCAAGGTGGTGGGCTTCGTGGCCTCTGACCCCGATTTCCACGCCCAGCCCACCGTGATCAACGGTGCCTCCCACCTCCTGGGCGACGTCCTGGGCGACGCGGGCGTACACGCGCGGTCCGCCGTCGGGGTCGCCGTGCTTCCCCTCAACTCGCCGGTCGAGGTGGAACTGGTTGCCGAATTCGCCTGACCCCTCACGCCGCCCGCGTCGGTTTCCGCTTCTGCCGGAGTACTGGCAGGCGGCCGGGGTCTGGCTCGACGCGGGCGGCTCCCTGCAACCCGTCTCGCCCGTGGACGCGGCCGCCGTCATCCTTCTGCGCGACAGCCCGGACGGCGTCGAGACCTACCTGACGACGCACGCCAAACGCTCACCGTTTGGTCCCGTGAACTTTCCCGGCGGCCCGGTGGAGGCCGGCGACGACGACCCACTGCCGTGGATCGGCCCGACCTCAATCGAATGGGGTCGGCGGTGGAACGATGACGTCGGTGCAGCCCGGCGGGTCACGGTGACGGCGGCCCGGGAACTGTTCGAGATCACCGGAATCCTGTTGGCCGGTGCCGACAAGTACTCGACCGTGCAGACCGTGGGAGGACGCGATTGGTCCGCAGTGCGCGACGAGCTGTACCGCCTGGAACTGAGCCTGCGAGACCTGCTGGTGCAGCGTCACCTCAGTCTGCGTACCGACCTGTTGTGGCCGGTTTCCCGATGGGTGACTCCCGAGTTCCTGCACCGGCGCTTCGACATCCGCTACTTCGCAGTGATTCTCCCGGAGCGGCAGAGCGTGACCGAACTGAGCGGGCATTCGCGCGGCGGGGCCTGGGTCAACCTCAGTCAACTGGCCCGCCATCTCGACCTCGGTGTGGAGGTTCCCAGGAATAGCGGGACCCACGAGACGCAGCCCGAGTCCCCGGGAGGGGAGTCCCGCGACAGCTGGCTCGGTGACGCCCTGGGAACCCCGGCGACCGTCGGTAGACCCCAGCGCGAACTCCTGGCAGCAAGTGTCGCGTGCCTGATCCAGGATCTGGCACCGGCGCGCTCGGTCGTGGAGGTCATCGCCCGACCCGGAGACCTCTCGCCCAGGGAACCCGTGCTGGAGGTTCGGGCCGACGGCGGGTACGAGCTCGTGGTCCCGCCGCGTTCCCGGGGGCGGTCCTCCCGGATGGCGGTCGGTGAGCGTCCCGGTTGGTGACTGATTTCCCTGCGCTTGTCCGGCCACCACGGGCCGGACGAGCGCACGGGGTCAGCGTGAGCGCTGCTTGAGCCGTTGCAGGTCCAGGATCACCACGGCGCGCGCCTCCAGGCGGATCCAACCGCGCTGGACGAACTCGGCCAGCGCCTTGTTCACGGTCTCCCGCGACGCTCCGACGAGCTGCGCCAGTTCTTCCTGGGTCAGCTCATGGGCCACCAGGACGCCGTCGGGGGTCTGACGTCCGAAACGGTCGGCCAGGTCCAGCAGGGCCTTGGCCACACGGCCAGGGACGTCGGAGAACACCAGGTCGGCCAGGTTCTCGTTGGTGCGGCGCAGACGACGCGCGAGGGCCTGCAGCAACTGCTGTGACACCGCCGGGTTGCGCTCGATGACCTTCTTGAGGTTGTCGTGGTTCAAACCCGCCAGGTGCGTCTCGGAGACGGCGGTGGCGGCGGTCGAGCGTGGCGAAGGGTCGAACAGAGCCATTTCCCCGAACAATTCGCCCGGCCCCATCACGGCCACCAGGTTCTCGCGGCCGTCGCTCGCGGTGCGGCCGAGCTTGATCTTTCCCGAAATGATGAAATACAGGCGGTCGCCCTGGTCGCCCTCGTGGAAGAGCGTGGCACCGCGCGGGAGCTCCACCTCGGTGATTTCGTCCGTCAGCGCCGCAAAGGCTTCGTCGTCGAGGGACGCGAACAGCGGTGCCCGTCGTAGGACGTCTGTATCCATGATGCTCCTCGTGTCGTTCATAGTCCTGGTCATCGGTGTGACGCAGTAGACATCATCATTATCACTTTAGTGCGACCCGCCGTGATTCCAAACGGTAACGACGCGCGGGCGTTGCCCCGGGGACCTCACATGGCTTCCTCAGCGTGGCTCACTACTGTGAAGGCCTGCTGGTGCGCTCGGGGTGAGTGTACGAACAGCACAGGGAAGAACGCAGAGAAGACCACAGGGAAGAGCACAGGGAAGGTCGCCGAGTGCAGGCCGGAGAGGGTAGCTGCTGATGGATTTCAGCGACGGGGCGGTCCAGGGGTTCAACGTCGTGGACCTCGTCGTTCTCCTGCTGATCGGCGTGAGCGTGCTGCACGGAGTGTTCAGAGGGATCGGGCGCACCGCCGGGGGTGCCTTGGGGCTGGTGCTGGGCCTCGTATTGGCGCTGCAGATCATTCCCCACGTGGACGTGATCTCAACCGACAGGTGGGCGCAGGTGGTCACGCTAGCCGTGGTCCTGGTGGTCTGCATGCTCGGAGGGCAGGCCTTGGGCGAGGCACTTCTCGGGCGGCTGCTGGGGACGCCCCCGAGGAGCAGCACCACGGCAACGGTCCTGGATCGCACCGCGGGTGGGGCACTGGGGCTTGCGATCGGCGTCGTCGTCGTTCTCGCCCTTGCCGGAGTCCTCCGACAGGTCCCCGTCCCGGCGCTCGCGGCCCAGCTGGAGGGCTCGCGCACCGTCCAGACCATGCAGCGCCTGATGCCCGCCCCGGTGCTCGACAGCATTCAGGCAGCCCAGGAACACCTCGCGGGTGCCCCGGCCATTCGGGAGATCGACGCACTGCTCTACCCGCCCGTGGAACCGCCCCGAACCGAGGTCGACGATCCGGAGGTGACCGCGGCTTCGGCCTCCACGGTTCGCATCCTGGGCTCCGCGACGGCCTGTGGGACCAACCAGGCGGGTTCGGGGTTCGTCACGGCCCCCGGTCAGGTGGTGACCAACGCCCACGTGGTGCAGGGGACCGACGGTGTGACGGTTTTCACGCCGGAGGGGCAGAGCCTGACGGCCGAAGTGGTCCGGTTTGAGCCCCAACACGACCTGGCGGTGCTCTCCGTCCCGGATCTCGCGTTGGAACCGCTGAGCCTGGCCGGAGCCGACGCCTTGGCACAGCTGGGCAGCGGGACGGAGGCGGCCTTCATCGGCTATCCGCAGTCGGGACCGCTGTCCATCGGCCCGGCCACCGTTCAGGGGAGCGCGTACACGGAGATGGGTTCCGTGGACGGCTCTCAGCCCGTGCGGGTCACGCAGTTCGCCGGTGAGGTGCAGCAGGGCAACTCCGGTGGCCCGCTCGTGGACATGGACGGACACGTGATCGGTGTGGTGTTCGGGAAGGCGGTGGATGATCCGGCCGGATACGCCGTCGACGCCGGGACCCTCGAGGAGGTCCTGAGCGCTGCCGCCGACGCGAACCAGCCCGTGGACACGGGAACCTGTTCCGCAGGGTGAGTAGTCCGCCCGCGTACATCCGGAGACGAGTGGTCCCGCCCATCGAAGGTGATGGGCGGGACCACTCACGACCGGGCGGCGGGGCCGCGGTTGGACGGGGCGCTCAGTCCCGCAGCGAGTCCACGATCTGCTGCATGACGGTCTGATCGGCCAGAGTCGTGACGTCGCCGACCGGACGGTCCTCCGCGACGTCCTTGAGCAGACGGCGCATGATCTTGCCCGAACGGGTCTTGGGCAGCTCCGGGACGATCAGCACGCGCTTGGGCTTGGCAATCGGGGAGATCTCCTGGCCCACGTGGGCTCGCAGCTTCTCACCGAGTTCGGCCTTGTCGTGGCCCTCCTGTGCGGCGTCGTCCGTCAGGATCACGAAGGCCACGACCGCCTGACCGGTGGTCTCGTCCTCGGCACCCACGACGGCGGCCTCCGCCACGGTCGGGTGGGACACCAGGGCCGACTCGATCTCCGAGGTGGACAGGCGGTGCCCGGAGACGTTCATGACGTCGTCCACGCGGCCCAGGATCCAGATGTCGCCGTCGTCGTCGAAACGGGCGCCGTCGCCGGCGAAGTACATGCCGTCGAAGCGTGACCAGTAGGTCTGCACGAATCGCTCGTCGTCACCCCAGATGGTGCGCATCATGGACGGCCAGGGCTCGCGGACCACCAGGAAGCCCGACTGGCCGTTCTGCAGGGACTCACCCATCTCGTCGACGACGTCGACCTTCACGCCCGCCAGCGGACGCTGGGCCGACCCCGGCTTGGCCACGGTCACGCCGGGCAGCTGGGTGATCATGTGCGCACCCGTCTCGGTCTGCCACCAGGTGTCCACGATCGGGCAGTTGCCCCCGCCGATCACGCGGTGGAACCAGACCCAGGCCTCCGGGTTGATGGCCTCGCCCACGGTGCCGAGCAGACGCAGGGAGGTGAGGTTGTACTCCGCCGGGATGTCCTCGCCCCACTTCATCATGGTGCGGATCGCCGTGGGTGACGTGTACATGATGGTCACGCCGTACTTCTGCACGATCTCCCAGAACCGGCCGCGGTGCGGGGAATCCGGGGTGCCTTCGTAGATCACCTGCGTGGCACCCATGACCAGCGGGCCGTAGGCGACGTAGGAGTGCCCGGTGACCCAGCCGACGTCGGCGGTGCACCAGTAGACGTCCGTCTCCGACTTGAGGTCGAAGGTGTACTTCATGGAGAAGGCACCCTGGGTCAGGTAGCCGCCCGTGGTGTGCAGAACGCCCTTGGGCTTACCGGTGGTCCCGGAGGTGTAGAGGATGAACAGCGGGTCCTCGGCCCCGACCTCGACCGGAGCGTGTTCGGTGGAGGCGGTGTCCACGACGTCGTGCCACCACACGTCGCGACCCTCGGTCATGGCGACGTCCTCGCCGTTGCGCTTGACCACCAGGACGTGCTGGACGGAGTCCCCGCCCTTCTCCAGGGCGGCGTCGACCGCGGGCTTGAGCGTGGTGGGCTTGCCGCGACGGTAGGAGCCGTCCGCGGTGACCACCAGCTTGGCCTCACCGTCCTCGACGCGGGAACGCACGGCCTCGGCCGAGAACCCGCCGAAGACCACGGAGTGGATCGCCCCCAGGCGAGCGCAGGCGAGCATGGTGATCACGGCTTCGGCGATCATCGGCATGTAGACGGCCACGCGGTCGCCCTTGCCGACTCCCAAGGACGCAAAACCGTTGGCGGCCTTGGAGACCTCGTCCTTGAGCTGGGCGTAGGTGTAGGAGCGGGAATCGCCCGGCTCACCCTCGAACAGCAGCGCCACCCGGTCCCCGTTGCCCGCTTCGACGTGCCGGTCCACGGCGTTGTAGGCGGCGTTGAGCGTGCCGTCCTCGAACCACTTGGCGAACGGCGGGTTGGACCAGTCGAGGGTGGTGGTGAAGTCCTTGGACCAGGTCAGCAGTTCGCGGGCCTGGCGAGCCCAGAACTCCGTGCCCTCCGCCTCGGCCTGCTCGTAGAGCTCGGGACCTCCGTTGGCCTGGTCGACGAAGACCTGCGGGGGCGCGTAGGTCTGGAGGTCGTTGTTCTGCTCGGTCATCGGCGTGTGCTCCTTACCAAGGGGCTCGGGCCCGGGAGGTTGCCCCGGGCGTCGTGGACGCCACAGCATATGTGCTGGGAGTCACATGTTCGGTCTGACCTTAAAGCACCGTGGGCCTCCGATTCCACACGTGTCCAAGTTGTACGTCGTGGGATGTCACTCCGGGGTGACGACATGGAGGTCCGGCCCGTCATCCGGGTGCGACGGCGGAACGTAGCATCGGGGTCATGACGACGAACGCCGCCGAAGGTCCCAGCCGGGAGGACGTGCCGCACCCGCTGCACCGCGCGGAAGGTGGGCCGGTGCCGGATCACGTGCGCATCGTGGACGCGGCCAAGGCCCGGGCGGGCGCGTCCCGGCGTCGTCGCACCGGTCGCGGGGAAACCGCCCTGGGACGTAAGCGGCGAGCCCGACGGATCAACGTGGTCCTGGGGGAGACGTACCCGTACGCGGTCGCCGAACTGGACTTCGGTTCCGCCTGGGAGCTACTGGTGGCCACCGTGCTCTCGGCCCAGACCACGGACGTGCGGGTCAACGCCACCACACCGGCGCTGTTCGACCGTTGGCCCACACCGAAGGCGCTCGCGGAGGCTGAACGCACGGAGGTGGAGGAGATGGTGCGTCCCCTGGGGTTCTACCGGTCCAAGGCCAAAGCCGTTCAGGGCCTCGCCCAACGCATCGAGGACGACTTCGACGGCGCGGTTCCCGGGACGTTGGCCGAGTTGGTCACATTGCCGGGCGTGGGGCGGAAGACGGCGAACGTCGTCCTGGGAAACGCCTTCGATCAGCCGGGGATCACCGTGGACACCCACTTCGGGCGGCTGGCCCGGCGCTTCGAATGGACCATGGAGGAGGACCCGAACAAGGTCGAGGCCGACGTCATGGCGCTGTTCGAACCCAAGGACTGGACGAACCTCTCGCATCGGCTGGTCTACCACGGGCGCCGGATCTGTCACGCGCGGAAGCCCGCCTGTGGGGTGTGCCCGGTCGCAGATCTCTGTCCCTCCTACGGTGCGGGCCCCACGGAGCCGGAGGCCGCCGCCAAGCTGCTGACCTACGAATTCGCGGCGGGACGCGAAGGCCTGCTGGCGGGATACCTGGACGGGATGACGCGCCGGGAGCTGCGCTCGGCCGGTCACGGACTGGAGTTGTGAGGTCCATGGGCACCACCGAACACCAGGCCCGTGCGGACCTGATCCGCGCCGTGCAGGACCTCAACACCGGCGGCCCGTTGCGGATCCAGGACTTCCCCGCGCCGTCCGCCACGCGTGAATCGGCCGTTCTGATCCTGCTCGGCGCGCTCGACGACGTCCCCGCGGTCACCTCCGCGCTGCCGGTGGTGTCCGCCGACCGGAAAGCCGACGGATCCCAGGACTCGACCACGGATCACGTGACCGCCGACCTGGACCTCCTGCTGGTGCAGAGGGCGGCCACTCTGCGCGCCCACCCCGGGCAGGTGGCCTTCCCCGGCGGGCGTCTGGACCCCGAGGACGGTGACCCCAACGACCCCGCAGACCTTGTGCAACTGCCCGCCGGCACCGCTCAGGCGGCCCACGTCCGGGCGGCGCTGCGTGAAGCTCAGGAGGAGACCGGACTGGACCCGGACGGTGTGGAGGTCCTGGGTGTGTTGCCCCGGACTCCGCTGGCGGTCTCCGCCCACCAGGTCACGCCCGTGGTCGGTTGGTGGAGCCGCCCGGTTCCGGTGGACGTCGTGGACCACCGTGAATCCTCCCTGGTCTTCCGCACTCCGCTGCTGGACCTGGTGGACCCGCAGCGGCGTCACAACGCAGAGGTCCAGGTCTCCGGCCCGGACTTCCCCCGGATGCGACACCGGTCACCGGCATTTCGCATCCCCCGGGAGGTCACGGACCCGGCCGGTGGAGACGGCGACGTCGTGGTCTGGGGATTCACGGGGATCCTTCTGGACCACCTGCTCACCGCGACGGGGTGGGGGTGCCCGTGGGACACCGACGACGTTCGACCTGCCCCGCGGTGACCGTGCCTCCGGGCGGGTGCCCCAGACCCGTGCGAAGACTTCACTTGGCTTGGTCGTAACTGTCGACTGTGGCGACGGTGACCGGGAATTCCACAGGGACGGCGCCGAACACCATTCGGGTGGCCTCGGCGGCTGCAGCGCGGACGATGTCCTCGACCCGCGGAGCCTGAGTGGCGTCGGTGTCGACCATGATTTCGTCGTGGAGGAAGAACACCAGGTCGGCGTCCAGTGTCTCCCGCTTGAGCGCCGAACGGATGCGTTCCATCCAGGCCATCGCCCATTCCGCTGCCGAGCCCTGCACCACGAAATTGCGGGTGAACCGCCCCTGACTGTGCCGCATCGAACGGGCACGGCGCTCGCCGTCGGCGGTGGTCGTGTCGGCAACGGTGGTCAGCCATCGTTCGTCGGGGGCCGGTGACCAGCGGCCGAGCCAGGTGCACACCTGCTCTCCGCGTTCACCCACCGCGGCGGCGTGCTCGACGTACGCCACGGCTTTGGGGAACAGCCGGGTCAGCTGGGGAACCAAGCGTCCGCTGTCGCCCGTCGTGGCACCGTACATCGCGCCCAGCAGCGCGACCTTCGCGTGCGACCGCTCGGTGAGCCCGGAATGACGCGCACGGCCCTGTTCGGCAACGGACAGGTAGAGGTCACGGCCGCGCGAGGCGTCCGCCAGGGCGTCGTCGCGGGCCAGGACGGCCAGGACGCGCGGTTCGAGTTGCGCGGCGTCCGCGACCACGAGTTTCCGCCCGGGCCCGGGTCGCACGGCCGACCGGACCACCTTGGGGATCTGCAGGGCCCCTCCGCCGCGCGCGGCCCACCGGCCCGTGACCACTCCGCCGACCACGTACTCGGCGTGGAACCGGTCCTCGCGCACCCAGTTCTCCAGCCAGCGCCACCCGTTGGCGGTGAGCAACCGCGACATCTTCTTGTACTCGAGGACGGGCTCGATCAGCGCCTCGCGGCGGGCACGTTCGCCCGGGGTGGAGGCCGGTGCAGCCTCGACCCAGCCCTTGAGCAGCCACTGGTTGGTGGAGTCCACGGGGACGCCCGCGTCCGTCAGCCCGCGCAGCAGCGACTGGGGGGAATCGGGGTTCAGCGACGGGGCCGCCAGGATCTCCCGCAGGTGGCGGGCTGCCGCTCCCATCCGGCTCGGCCGCGCATTCGGCGCGGGCTCCGGGCCGAGAGCCTCCTCCAGGAGTCTCCGGTGGACCGCCGAATCCCACGGGATCCCCACACGGTTCATATCCGCGGCCAGCAGTGCTCCCGTGGATTCCAGGGCAGCCAACAGGCGGAGCTTTTCCGGGGCCCGCGAGTTGTCGATGGCCTGGATCTGGGCACCGAGCTCTGCAACGGCCGGGGCGATCCGCTCCGCCGGCTGCGACCTGTCCCCGGGGGACCCGGACGAGGGTGCGGCGTCGAAGAGCCCCAACTGTCCCTCGCCCGGTCCGTTCCACACGGAGCGCACGGGCGGTTCCGGGGCGATTCCGGGATGCTGGGATGCCGGCAGAGGCTCCAGGACCGGACGATAGGAGACCCCGGAACCGGGTGCGGTGTGTGCGCGGAGCAGGATCGACTGCACCAGCCGCAGGTCGTGCAGGTGCGGTGCCCGCAGGTCCGGGTCCGCCGCCAACACGGGCGGGAGGGCGGTGACGCTGCGTTCGAAGACCCACCGAGGGGCTGCGGTTCCCGCTGCGTCGGCGGTACTGGTTCGGAGGGAGGGACCTGTTGCGGTGGGGTCTGTTGCGCTGGGGCCGGGGTTTGCGAGGTCGGCGTCGTGGCTGCCCGAACGGCGTCGGATCTGGGCGGCGAGATCGGCCGCGGTCACCACGCGGGGTTCGCCCAGGAGGCGCCCGTGCGCGGAGACAGCCTGCACAGTGAACTCACCCGCTGCGTCACCTGTTGCGTCACCGGACGTGGCGGTGCCCGGTGACGGGCCGGAGCCCTGAGCTGCTGCGTGGGTGACGACGACGAACACGCGCCCATTCTGCCCGTCCTCCGGTCAGTGCCCCCGAACATCGGACTCCACACCTGAGTGGCCGGAAGGTTCCACCGGGCTGGACACACATCTGACCGCCGGGCCTCAGCGCCGCCCGGTGCAGCGGGTCCACCGTTGTGGGCATGAACACAACACGCACCTCGGGACGCCGCTCAGCCGGCGAATTCCCCCACGAGGTGACCGGGGAGGTGCCCTGGTCCGCCGAACACCCCCAACAGCACGCGGGGGCAACGGTGGAACGCCCCGGTCGGGGCGGGCAGACCCACCCGGGGACGTTGTACGACGACTCGTCCGGTGACTCGTCCGGTGAGTCGTTCGGTGACTCGAACGGTGACTCGAACGACGGCGAGGGTCTGCGGGTCGGACTCCAGACCGAGGACTCGGCGCTGCGACACCTGGTGTCGGGGATCTGCGCGTCTGCCGGCGCCACCCTGAAGGTCTCGGTGGCGGGGGCGGCGGTGGGAGCCGTGGACGTTCAGCTCTACGACGTGCGCTCGTTGGCAACGGCGGGCATCCGCGACGACGCCGGTGGGGAAGTCGTGCTCCTGGGGCGGCCGGAGGACTCCGGCCTGTGGGACGCCGCCGCACTGCTCGGCGGCTGCCCGGTGGCGGTGCTGCCGGAGGCGGAAGCCTGGCTCGCGGACCGTCTGTCTCCCCGGGCGCAGGAGAGCGCCGGTGGGCCCGGCGTCGTCGTCGGAGTGGCCGGTGCCGCCGGAGGTGTGGGGACCTCGACCCTGGCGTGTTGGCTGGCCGCGGACGCCGCTGACAACGGTGCCCGCACCGTGCTCGTGGACGCGGATCCCGACGGTTGTGGCCTGGACGTCCTGCTGGGCCTGGAAGCGGTCGATGCCTTGCGGTGGCCGGATCTGTGCCGGTCCAACGGCGTCCTCCGGGCGGAGCAACTGTGGCCCCTGTTGCCCGGCCACGTGGACCATGACGACCTTCGCTGGCTCTCCTGGGACCGCGCCCCGCACCCACCCGTGCAGGTTCCGTGGCTTCCCGTCCTGGCGGCATTGCGAACGGCAGCCCACGCCGTCGTCGTGGATCTGGGACGGGTCACGGCCGGGGACACAGCGCTGGCCACACACTGCGACGTCGTGCTCCTGACCCTGCCGCGTACCGTGCGGGGCGTCCTGGCGGCCCACCGGGCCACCGAATTGCTGGCCCCGGCCCGGGTGGAGTGCGTGCTGTGCGGGGTGGACGTGGCCGATGTCGACGACGCCCTGGTCACGGAGGCCCTCGGCCGCGAACCCGTGGGACACATCAGGTTCGACGGACGGGTGCCCGAGGCGGCCGAAACCGGGCGGCTCCTGGACCGTGGCGGCAAACGGTCGCACGCGCAGTCCGTCTCCCAGATCTGGGACGAACTGACGAACGTGCTGAGCCCGGTCTCCGGGGGCACCCGAGGGGGTGGGTTCTGATGAGCACGCACGTGCAGACACAGCAGTTCTCCCGGGTGGACCCGGCCTTGCTCGAGATCGTCCGCGAGAGCCTGCTGGCCGACGGCGGGCGGGTCACGGACGCGCGCATCGCCCGGGCGGTGCGGGCCTCCGGGCACGTCCTCGGGGCCGGGGGCACCCTGCACGCGGTGCGCAGCATCCGCGCCGAACTCACCGGCCTGGGGCCGCTCGAGCACATGCTGCCGCAGGACGGACTCACGGACGTGTGGATCAACGGCGCCGACGACGTCTGGTGGGAGGCCGGCGCTGGTCCCGTGCGGGTTCCCTCGCCCTTCGCCGGGGACGACGAAGTCCGGGCCCTGGCCGTACGACTGATCTCCTCGGCCGGCCGGAGACTGGACGAAGCCCACCCGTGCGTGGACGTGCAGACTCCGGACGGCATGCGGGTGCACGCAGTCCTGCCCCCGATCTCCACCGGTGGAACCCTGATTTCGGTTCGCTTCCGGCACCGCGACGTGATCACCGTGGACGACCTGGTGAACAGCGGCACGGTGAGCGCGGAGGTCCTGGGTTTGCTGCTGGCGGCCACCGCCGGGGGAGCGAACCTCCTGGTCACCGGCTCCACGGGAGCGGGCAAGACCACGGTCCTGAATGCCCTGCTGAGCGCTTGCCCGGTGGATGAGCGGATCGTGCTCATCGAGGATGCCGCCGAGCTGCGGCCCGAACACCCGCACGTCGTCGGGATGCAGGCCCGTCACGCGAACGTCGAAGGCAGCGGCGCGATCGAGCTGGCCGAACTCGTGCGGCAGTCCTTGCGGATGCGGCCGGACCGCATCGTCGTTGGGGAATGTCGCGGTGCCGAGGTCCGCGAGCTGCTCACGGCGCTGAACACGGGGCACACGGGGGCGGGCACCGTTCACGCCAACTCCGCCCGGGCGGTTCCCGCCCGTCTGGCGGCACTCGGCGCGTTGGGCGCCATGACCAGTGAGGCCGTGGCCCTGCAGGCGGGGTCAGCCCTCGACCTGGTGATCCATCTCGACCGCCGAGGGAGCCGGCGGGCCCTGCAAACAGTCGCGCTGCTCGACGAGAAGGACGGGGTGTTGCACATGAGCTCCGCCTGCCGACTCGTCACCTCGGGTTCCGGGGCCGACTACGAGCACGGTCCTGCGTGGCAGCGGTTCCTGGACCTGGCCGAAAGGGGAGAACGGCGATGATCCCCGTGACCATCACAGTCCTTGTGCTCCTGGCCCTGATCCTGCTGATCATGCCCACGGGCCGGCGCGGGCGATTGGCGGACTCGTTCCTCCACAACCCCTCCGCCGAGCCTTCCACTCGGGCGGAGGGGGCGGGCCGTCGCAACCGTGACGTGAGTGCCACAGGTGAGAACGTCGCCGGGTCTCGTGGCGGGCTGTTGCTGCGCCAGGTGCGCCGTCATCGGCGCAACGTGGCCGCCGAAGCCGCTGAATGGGTCGTCTGGATGCGTCAACTGGCGGCCTTGCTGCAGGTCGGTCGTACACCGAGTTCGGCCTTCGAGGTCGCCGCCGAGTCCTTGGCCGAGTCCCCTGATCCGACTCCCACCGGGCGGCGACTGGAAGACGTCTGCCGAACGGTGGCCCGGGGATCGACCGTCGGCCGCGCCCCGTCGCAGACCATGCGGAAACTTGCGGCTGATCCGAGTTCGGACAACCGCCGCCTGCGCCGCGTTGAGCGGGGGGTGCTCGCAGATCTCGCACGGTGCTGGGAGGTGTCCGAGCGCACCGGTGCGCCCCTGGCCGCTTTGCTCGAGGGCCTGGCCGAAGCAACGGAAGCCGATCTGGATGCAGCGGCAGCACGAGAGACCGCGCTCGCGGGTTCCCGCGCAACGGTTCGCATTCTCACCTGGTTGCCGGTGTTGGCCCTGGGCCTGGGCTACCTGATCGGGGCCGACCCGCTCAGGACTCTGCTGGCCACCCCGTGGGGAATCGGAGCCGGCCTCGTGGGCGCGGTCCTCACCGTGATCGGGCGTCTGTGGACCGGCCGCATGGTCCGTCGGGCCGAAGGGGCCGCGCACACCTCCCCGGGGGAGCCCGCCCGCCGCCGGGCACCCCGATCGTCGGCCGAGCCACGGCTCGGGCGCCGGGAGGTGACGGCATGAACACCATCGGCACGGGCCTGGTGACGGCACTACTCGCGTTCCTCCTGACCGCTGCCCTGCTGACCTGGTGGATGCCGAACGGGCAGTCCAGATCGTTCAAGGCGTTGCCGACGGCCCCGCGCTCCGGTTCCGAGGACCCGTCCGAGGTGTCCGAGCCCGGGGACGAGGCCACCGTCGAGACCCCGGTGTCCGCAGGTGTGCTGGTCGAGCTGGTGGCCGCCATGCTCGACGCCGGCGTCCCCGTGGACCGCAGTCTCACGGTCCTCGGCAAGACCGTGGACGGTCCTTCCGGGGCAGCGCTGCGGACAGTCGGCAACGGCCTGAGCCTGGGGTTGCCGTGGAAGCAGGCTTGGTCTGCAGCCGGCTCCCTGCCGTTGCCGGTCCACGACCTCCGATCCGCCCTCACATTCTCGGCGGTCTCAGGTGCTCCGTCCGCCTCCGCCCTCCGCGCAGCTTCGGCGCAGGTGCGGCGTGCAGAGCACCGGCGCGCAGAGGCCGCGGCCGAACGCCTGGCCGTCCAACTCGTGGTCCCCCTCGGGCTCTGTTCCCTTCCGGCTTTCATCGCCTGGGGCATCGTGCCCGTCCTCATCGGCCTGGTACCGGACTTCTTCGGATAGGCCGTCCGGTGGTGCTGACACACCACCCCTCCCAACCCCGTTGCAGCACCCGCTGCGGCGGACCCCCGCCCCAACCGGGGAGGGGAATCGTAGGAAATCACAAGAAAGAGGAAGACCGATGACTCCCAACCACATCACCGACACCCCGTCCGCAGCCGAGGCCCTGGAAGCCACCGCTCCCATGGAGGGCGAGATCGTCACCCGCGGCACTGAGGTGCTGGCAACCGACCCCGATCTCGGCGCCTCGACCGTGGAGTACGCCATCGTGCTCCTCGCCGCGGCCGCGTTCGGCGGGGTCATGGCGGCCGTGATCGCCTCGGACACCGTCAGCGAGCTGCTCATGGCCATCATCAACAAGGCCTTGGGCATCTGAACCCTGGGGCCGCCGTCGTGGACGGCGGCCCCAGGACTTCCCTGCTTTCCCGCTTCCCGGACGGTCGCTTCTGTTCTCAACCCGGCGACGGCGGATCAAGACCGGCCACGCCCCTCGGGACCGAGCACGGAGCCGACCCCGCCCACGACTCTCGCGGAACCGATCGGTCACCCGCGGACCCACCCAGAAAGGCCCACCATGTTCGCGCACATCATCAATCGCCTGCACGGCTCGCTGAGTGATCCGCGCCACCGCGCTCGATCCCAGTCCTCCCACTCGAAGGACCACCCGAAGGACCACTCGAAAGACCGCGGTGCGGTGACCGCGGAGACGGCCATCGTGTTCCCGGCGATCGTCCTCACGCTCGCGGTCGTCCTCGCAGGCGGCGCGGCGGCGACCATCCAGGTGCGGTGTGAGGAGGCAGCGGGCGCGGCGGCACGCGTCGTCGCCCGCGGGGAAAGTGAAGCCACGGCCGTCCACGAGGCTCGCTCGATCGCGGGAGACTCTGCCGAGGTCTCGGTCGAGATCCGGGACGGCCGGGCGGAAGCCGAAGTGATCGTCCCCGCTCCCGGGATCCTCGCGGACTGGGGCGGTCTGGAACTGTCCGCCACCGCGGCCACCATCACCGAGGGGGTGGTCCTCGATGAACAATGACGTCGACCACCCTGTGCCCCCGGACCACCAGGACCATGGTGCAGGAACGGTCTTCGGACTCATCATCGTTCTGGTGGCCATTTTCCTGTTGGGCGGCGTCCTGCTGGTCGGTCAGGCCGGGGTGCTCAAACACCGGGCGGGTAACGCCGCCGACCTGGCGGCACTGGCCGCGGCCGACACCGCCAGGGGGCTGGTTCCCGGAGACCCGTGCGACGCCGCTCGACGGGTGGCCGAGGAGAACGGGGCAGAGCTGCTCGAGTGTTCCCTGGTGGAGCCCGACCTCACGACGGTGGACGTGACCGTGGGCATCGACCTGCCCGGTGTCCTGTCCCCGCTCGGGCAGGCGAAGAACGTCAGCAGGGCCGGACCACCCGAGGACAGCCCCTTCGCGGCTCAGGCGGGTGCATGATCCAGAAAAGCCTTCAACAACGCGATGGCTCCGGCCTTGTCCAACGGGTCGTTCCGGTTGCCGCACTTGGGTGACTGCACGCAGGAGGGGCATCCGGATTCGCACTCGCAGGACTCGATCGCGTCCTTGGTGGCGCTCAACCAGGTGCGGGCGAGTTCGTACCCCCGCTCTGCGAATCCGGCGCCTCCCGGGTGGCCGTCGTGCACGAAGATCGTGGGCAGCTCGGTGTCAGCGTGCAGTGCGGTCGACAGGCCCCCCACGTCCCACCGGTCGCAGGTGGCCAGCAACGGCAACAAACCGATCATGGCGTGTTCGGCGGCGTGCAGAGCTCCGGGGAGGTCGGGTTCTTCGATTCCGGCGGCCGCCAGAACCGGTGCGGGGGCGGTGAACCAGACGGAGGTGGTGAACAGATCCGTGGGCGGGAGGTCCAACGGCTCCTCGCCGATGATCTCGTTGCCCGGAACAGCCTTGCGTTGGTAGGACACCACCTGCGAGGTCACCTGGGTCGAGCCCGTGTGCACGGTCACCGGTCCCCAGACCTCCCGTCGCCGCTCTTCCAGGACCTTCACGGAGGTGACGTCCCGCGCCGTCGTGTAGTAGTCCGGGTGCGCCCTGGTCACCGCCACCACGTGGTGTTCCAGGTCGAGTTCGTCCACCACGTAGGACCGGCCTTGGTGCACGTACACCGCACCCGGGTGGGTCTGCTGATGGGCCTGACCCGTACCGATGGAACCCAGGACCTGGCCGGTGTCGGTTTCGATGATCTGCAGCGGTCCGCCACCTTCGGCGCGGATCGAGATCATCGACGCGGGGTCCTCGGCGCGGGTCCAGAACACCCCGGTCGGGCGCCGTCGTAGCTGACCGGCCCGCACCAGGGATTCCACGATGTCCGCAGCGGTGGGGCCGAAGACCTCCATGTCCTCGGGAGACAGCGGCTGCTCGGCCGCCGCCGCGCACAGGTGGGGTGCCAGGACGTAGGGGTTGGAGGGGTCGAACACCGTGGCTTCGACGTCGATGTCGAAAATCGCCTCGTGATGGTTCACCAGATACGTGTCCAACGGGTCCTCCCGGGCGATGAAGGCCGCCAGCGCCTGCTGCCCGGCACGGCCCGCACGCCCGATCTGTTGGAAGAACGACGCACGAGTTCCCGGCCAACCGGCCACCAGCACCGCATCGAGCCCCGCGACGTCGATCCCCAGCTCCAAGGCGGAGGTCGATGCCAGGCCCAGGAGCCGGCCATCGCCCAGTTGTGCCTCCAACTCGCGGCGTTCCTCCGGGAGGTAACCGGCGCGGTAGGCGGCCACCCGGTGGGACAGGCCCGGCTCCACCTCGTCCAGCTGACGGTGCGCCATCTGCGCGACCGTTTCCGCCCCACGCCGGGACCCGACGAACGCCAGGGTCCGGACCTGCTTGAGCACCAGGTCGGTGAGCATGTCGGCGGCTTCGGACATGGCGCTGCGCCTGGTCGGGGCACCGTGTTCCCCCTCGGCCCCGGACTGCTCCGGCTCCCACAGCACAACCGTCACGGGGCCGTGCGGGGAGTGGTCCCGGGTCACCTCTTCCACCGCCCCTGCATCCACACCGATCAACCGCGCAAAGGACTGCCGGGGTCCGGAAGAGGTGGCCGAGGCGCCGATGAACACCGGATTGGCCCCGTACAGTGCGGCCACGCGCCGCAGCCGCCGCAGAACATTGGCCACGTGGGAGCCGAAGACGCCCCGGTACACATGCGATTCGTCCACGACGACGTAGCGCAGCCTCCGCAGGAACCGGCTCCACTGGGGATGGTTCGGCAACACACCTGCGTGGAGCATGTCCGGGTTGCACAGGACCAGGTCGGCGTGGTCCCGGATCCAACGTCGCTGTTCCTGAGGGGTGTCGCCGTCGTAGGAATCCGCGCGGACCATCAGCCCGGAGGACAGCGCCCGCACGGAGGCCAACTGGTCCGCGGCCAACGCCTTGGTGGGGGCCAGGTACAGCGCAGTGGCTTCCTCCGCGTGCTGGAGTACACCGGGGGCGGCCTGCGCCTTCAGCCGACCCGAATGAATCGCGGAGAGCAGCGGTGCCTGGTACGCCATGGACTTCCCGGAGGCGGTCCCTGTGGCGATCACGACGTGCCCCTCGGCGGCGGCCCCCATGGCCTGCGCCTGATGTCGGTACGGTTCGTGGATCCCCAGACCTGCGTAGGCGGCGACGACGTCGGGGTGCACGTTGCTGGGCCACGGCGCCGTCACGGCGTCGCGGGCCGGCAGCTCTCGCACGTGGCGGACCTCTTCGGGGGCGTCGCCTCGTCCGAGCAGCGGGAGCAGGGAGTCGTGAACGGGCACCGCCGTATTCTCCCATCCCGCTCCGACCGCATGACCGCCCGACCCGTTGCACCGTCCCGGTACCCGGGCGAGCACGCAAAGACAGCCACGCAAACGCAGGCGTGTAAAGAATCGGGCAACTCTGGTGAGACCGGTCGGACGCAGTGCAAGAATCAAGACATGAGCACCGGAAGTATGATGAACCCTGCGCCGCTACCCGAGGACCAGGACGCACACCAGCAGGAGCGGGCCAGCGAAGCCCTGACCGAGGACCAGTGCTGGGAGTACCTGGAAGCCGCGCGATTCGGTCGGCTGGCCACGATGGACGACGAGGACATCGAGATCACGCCCATCAACTTCGTGGCGGACGGGCGCAAGCTCTACTTCCGGACGGCACGCGGGGCCAAGCTCTTCCGCCTGACACTGACGGGCAAGGTGGCCCTCGAAATCGACCGGGTCGCCGGTGACAGCGCCTGGTCGGTCCTGGCCCGCGGTTCCGCGCGACAGCTGACGGACAACGAGGAGTTGGAGCACGCCCGCTCCCTGGACCTCAAGCCCTGGCTGGACACCGAGAAGATCGAGTTCGTCGAGATCGTGCCCACACGCGTGACCGGCCGCAGTTTCCGCCTCGGCTGAGAGCCTCAGACCTCCCGGGGAGCGGCCAAGTCAGCAGCCGCGGGGCCGTCGAGGCGCGCGGTCGCAAGGCATACCCTTGACCCCGTGTCAGTGAACCGCATTCTGCTCTACTACAGCTTGACCCCGCTTCCCGATCCGCAGGCCGTGGCACTGTGGCAGCGCGAACTGTGCGAACGCCTTGAACTGCGGGGCCGCATCCTGGTCTCGCCCGACGGACTGAACGGCACCGTGGGCGGGGAGGTCAACGCCCTCAAGCAGTACGCCAAGATCACGCGCTCCTACCCGGGGTTCAAGGGCATGGAACTCAAGTGGTCCGACGGCAGCGCGGCCGATTTCCCGCGCCTGTCCGTCAAGGTGCGGGACGAGTTGGTGGCCTTCGGCGCCCCCGGTGAGGTCAAGGTCGGGCCCGACGGCGTGATCGACGGTGGCGTCCACATCAGCCCGGACGAACTCGATCACTTGGCCGCAGAACGGGAGGACCTGGTCTTCTTCGACGGGCGCAACGCCTGGGAGTCCCGCATCGGGAAGTTCAAGGGCGCCGTCGTTCCCGACGTCGAAACCACCCACGACTTCGTCCGCGAACTCGAATCCGGCCGGTACGACGACCTCAAGGACAAGCCCGTGGTCACGTACTGCACGGGCGGCATCCGGTGCGAATTCCTGTCCGCGCTCATGCTCAGCCGCGGTTTCCAGGAGGTCTACCAACTCGACGGCGGCATCGTTCGCTACGGGGAGGCCAGGCAGGACTCGGGACTCTGGGAAGGGTCACTGGCCGTGTTCGACGCCCGCGGTGCCATCGACTTCTCACCCGAGGCCGCCGTGATCGGCACGTGCGACGTCTGCGGTTCCCCCGCCCGAACCTTCGTCAACTGCTCGGACGTGACCTGCCACAGACGCTTCCTGGCCTGTGCGGACCACGTTCAGGTCCACGACGACGACGGCCTGACCTGCCCGCAAGGCTGCGGCCCGGCGCAGCACGCCCCCGTCCCTGACCAAGAGGCCGCCCGATGATCGACGCCCCGCGTTCCGAGGACCTCGCGGCGGTGGCCCGCCTGCGTTCCGCGCTGACGGCCGCCTCCTTCACCGCGGCGGGGCTCCGGGAGTACCTGGGGGAGCCAGCCGTCCAGGCGTTGAGCCGCGATCAGGCCACGCCCGCCCTGCTGGCCTTGGAGGCCCACCGGCGGGCGGGCACGGAAGCTCCCGTGGGGCGCCTGATCAGCCTGTTCGTGTTGGCCCGTCCCGTGGTCGAGGCCGACCTCGGAGCCGCGCTGGAGGGTGCATCCGTTCAGGACCTGGTGGACCTCGGGCTCGTCGAACGGAACCAGGTCGGGACGGTTCGCAGCCTGGTCGACCTGGACCTGCATTCGGCGGACAACGGGCTGGAACTGTGGGTCACCGCCGATCTGACCTCCTTCCAACGGCCGGGTCCGTTGCGGCACGACTACGTCCTGGGAATCGGGGGCGCCTCCCTCACCCTGGCGCAGATCACCGAGCGCCGCCCCGTGGATCGCGCCCTGGACATCGGAACGGGGTGCGGCGTGCAGGTCTTCCACCTGCTGTCCCACGCCGAGCACGTGGTGGCCACGGACCTCTCCGAACGAGCCCTGGCCTTCACCCGATTCAACCTGGTCCTCAACGCACCGACCCTCGGTCTGGACCCCGAGGACCTGGGGCAGAGGGTGGACCTGCGTCACGGGTCCCTCCTGGACCCGGTCAAGGGGGAGCAGTTCGACCTGGTGGTCACCAACCCGCCGTTCGTCATCACGCCCAGAACGGCAGGTGAGGCCGACTCCGATCGCTACACCTACCGCGACGGTGGCCGCCCGGGAGACCGGTTGGTGGCGGAACTGATCGGGTCGCTGCACACCGTCATGGCCCCGGGCGCGACCGTACACCTGCTGGCCAACTGGGAAATCACGGCGTCGGACCCCGCCCGGGACTGGGACCGGAACGTGCGGTCCTGGGTACCCGAGGACCTCGACGCCTGGGTGATCCAGCGGGAGATCCAATCTCCCCAGGAGTACGCCGAGACCTGGTTGCGGGACGCCTCCGAACACCTGGACAGTGAGGCCTACGAAGCCTCCTACTCCGACTACCTGCGGGACTTCGACTCCCGTGCGGTGCAAGGTGTCGGCTTCGGCTACGTGCGCCTGGAACGGCCGGACGACGCGCGGCCGGACGGCGAGCGGGAGCGTCGTCGTCGCTTCGAGAGCCTGACCCACCCCGTGCAGCAGCCCGTGGCGGAAGTCCTGGCCGCCACGAACCAGCGCCAGGACCTCCTGGACCGGTTGGGCGACCGGTGGACCGATCTGCACCTGGTGGTACCGGAGCACGTCACGGAGGAACGGCACCTGCGTCCGGGGGCCGAGGACCCGTCGGTGATTCTGTTGCGGCAGGGCGCGGGCCTTCAGCGAACGGACGTTCTCACCTCGGCCACTGCCGGCCTGGTCGGTGCCTGCGACGGTGAGCTGTCCGTCGCCCAGATCGTGACCGCCCTGGGCGCCCTGCTGGAGTGGGAACAACCGGCCCCGGAATCCCCGGAGGGGCAGGCCGTTCTGGAGGAGACGCGGCACCTGCTGATCGACGGATTCCTGGTGCCCGAAGCAACATCCTCCGCGGGTGGCCTCCAGGGCTGACCCCGGAGCCGCGGGGTGGAAGAATAGGGGCATGAGCACCGAGAACCGATACCGCGAACTGTCCCGTGACGAAGCTTGGGAACTGCTGGATTCGGAGCCGTTCGGTCGGCTGGCCGTCGTGGTCTCCGGGGTGGTCGACATCTTCCCCGTGAACTTCGTGGTCCACCAGCGCAAGCTGTGGTTCCGCACCGCGCAGGGCTCCAAGCTGGCCTCCCTGGTGGTCAACAACAACGTGGCCTTCGAAGCCGACCGCAAGGTGCGTCTGGATGCCGAGCACCTGGAGGTCTCCTCCGTGGTGGTTCACGGCCGTGCCCGCCGGATCGAGGACGGCCCGGAGTTCGAGATGGCTGAGGAACTCAATCTGCGCCCGTGGATCCGGACGTTCAAGCCGTACTTCGTGGTCATCGAACCCGAGCAGGTCTCGGGCCGCGCCTTCCCGATCTCGGCGAACGAAGCCACCGGTGAGGTCACGCCCGGCGACGACGAGGACGAGGACTGACCCTCCCGTCGCGCACTTCACTCGGGGCCCGCCGTCAACGTGACGGCGGGCCCCGAGTGTGTGCGCCGTCGCCGTCACAGTGCGCGGAGGATCGGACGTTGCGCCCCAGTCCTGCCGTTAGGGTAGGGGAGCGGAGCTTCCGGGCGGTACATTGCCGTCCAGCTACCGCGACCGATCCCGCCGACGGCAACTGAACGACCGCCGTCGGGGGTGCTGCGCTGAGGAGAGACTGTGGCCAACAAGAACACGGGAACAGGCAAGAGCCTGCTCATCGTGGAGTCCCCGTCGAAGGTGAAGACCATCGCCGGGTACCTGGGTGATGCCTACGAGGTGGATTCCTCCATGGGGCACATCCGCGACCTTCCGCAGCCGTCCGAGCTGCCCACGGAGATGAAAAAGGGCCCGTACGGCAAGTTCGCGGTGGACGTGGACTCCGGCTTCGAGCCCTACTACGTGGTCAACACGGACAAGAAGAAGAAGGTCACGGAGCTCAAGCGCAAGCTCAAGGAATGCGACGCCCTCTACCTGGCCACGGATGGTGACCGTGAGGGCGAAGCGATCGCGTGGCACCTGTACGAGGTGCTCAAGCCCAAGGTGCCGGTCTACCGCATCACCTTCCCCGAGATCACCCGGGAAGCCATCGAGCGCTCCTTCGGGGAAGCCCGTGACCTGGACATCGACCTGGTCGACGCCCAGGAGACCCGCCGTGTCCTGGACCGGCTCTACGGTTACGAGATCTCACCCGTGCTCTGGCGCAAGGTCTCCTCCGGTCTCTCGGCCGGTCGCGTGCAGTCCGTGGCCACCCGCATGGTGGTTCAGCGCGAACGCGAACGCATGGCCTTCGTCGCCGCGGACTACTGGGACCTCAACGGCCAGTTCACCTGCACCACCGGTCCGGACGCCGGGTCGAGCTTCGGGGCCCGCCTGGTTTCCGTGGACGGCCGCAAGGTGGCCGGCGGCAAGGACTTCAACGACGACGGCGCCCTGAAGAAGCCCGGCTCAGTGGTGCACCTGGACGAGGCCGACGTCACCTCCTTGGCCGAGGGACTGGCCGAAGCCCAGTTCACCGTGGTCTCCCAGGAGACCAAGCCGTACGTCTCCCGGCCCAAGGCCCCCTTCACGACCTCCACGCTGCAGCAGGACGCCGCGCGGAAGCTGCACTTCAGCTCCCGTTCGACCATGCAGGTGGCCCAGCGCCTGTACGAGAACGGTTACATCACCTACATGCGTACGGACTCCGTGGCCCTGTCCACGCAGGCCGTCAACGCCGCGCGTCGTCAGGCACAGGAACTGTGGGGCGGGGACTACGTTCCGGATTCCCCGCGTCGGTACGCCTCCAAGTCCAAGAACGCCCAGGAGGCGCACGAGGCCATCCGCCCCGCCGGGGACCACTTCCGCACCCCCGACCAGGTGCGCTCGCAGTTGTCGGCGGACGAGTTCAAGCTCTACGAACTGATCTGGCAGCGCACCGTGGCCTCCCAGATGGCCGATGCCAAGGGCTTCACCGCGACCGTGCGCCTGGGCGCCACCGCCACTGACGGGCGGGTCGCCGAGTTCAGCGCCTCGGGAACCGTGATCACCTTCCCCGGCTTCCTCTCCGCCTACCAGGAGGCCAAGGACTCTGCCCGGGACACCGGCACGGACAAGGACGACGCGAAGTCCGGCGACAAGCGTCTCCCGCAGATGGAGGAGGGCGACGCACTGGAGGCCGCGGAGGTCACCGCCGACGGTCACTCGACGCGTCCCCCCGCCCGCTACACGGAGGCCTCCCTGGTGGCGGCCATGGACGAAATGGGCATCGGCCGTCCCTCGACCTACGCGGCCGTGATCTCCACGATCGTGGACCGCGGTTACGTCAAGGTGCGCGGCACCGCGTTGATCCCGTCCTGGACGGCGTTCTCCGTGGTGCGTCTGCTGGAACAACACTTCTCCGACTACGTCGACTACGACTTCACCGCGGAGATGGAGGAAGGCCTGGACCGGATCGCCCGCGGCGAGGAGGACCGGCAGGAATGGTTGCAGCGGTTCTACTTCGGTGAGGACGGCGCGGACAACGGCCTCAAGCCCATCGTGGACGACCTGGGCGACATCGACGCACGGGCGCTGAACTCCATCCGCCTCACGGAGGACGTGACGCTGCGTGTGGGCAAGTACGGTCCCTACCTGGAAACCGGTGGATCGGTGGACCCGGACACCGGCGAGGTCACGGACCCCGTGCGGGCCAACGTCCCGGATTTCCTGGCCCCGGACGAACTCACGCCGGAGAAGGTCACCGAACTCATGGAGATCGGCCGGGCCGACGGCCGTGAACTCGGAACCGACCCGGACACCGGCCGGAGCATCGTGGTCAAGGACGGCCGGTACGGTCCCTACGTCTCGGAGGTGATCCCGGAGCCCACCCAGGAGGAGCTCGACGCGATCCCCACCGAGTACTACAAGAACGGCAATCCCAAGCCGAAGAAGATCGAGAAACCCAAGCCGCGTACGGCGTCGTTGTTCCAGTCCATGGACATGCAGGAACTCACGCTCCAGGACGCGCTCAAGCTGCTCTCCTTGCCGCGCGAAGTGGGCACGGACAAGGACGGCGAGGTCATCACCGCCCAGAACGGGCGGTACGGCCCCTACCTGAAGAAGGGCTCGGACTCCCGCTCGCTGCAGAGCGAGGACCAGATCTTCGGGATCACGCTCGAAGAGGCTCAGCGGATCTACGCCCTGCCCAAGCAACGTGGTCGCGGCGCCACCAAGCCTCCGCTCAAGGACCTGGGTACGGACCCGATCACCGAGCGCCCCATGATCATCAAGGAAGGCCGGTTCGGCGAGTACATCACGGACGGCGAGACCAACGTGACCGTGCCGCGCTCGGAGACCGTGGAGCAGATGACCCCGGAACGGGCCAGCCAGCTCCTGTCCGAGAAGCGGGCGAAGGGCCCGGCGCCCAAGAAGAGCGGGGCTCGGTCCACGACGCGGAAGAAGTCCACGGCCTCCTCCCGCTCCGGTACGGGCGCGCGCAAGCGCAGCACCGCCGGGTCCAAGGCGTAAGGTCACAGGTATGCGGCTGGGGGTCCTGGACGTCGGGTCCAACACGGTGCATCTCTTGTTGCTCGACGTGTATCCGGGCGCCCAACCCGTGCCCTACGCCTCGCACAAGACCGATCTGCGCCTGGTCCAGTACCTGGACGCGGCCGGGAACATCAGCGAACGGGGCCGGGACGTCCTGACGGACTTCGTGACCGAGGCCCGCGACTTCGCCGCGGACAACGACGCCGACGACCTCCTTGCCTTTGCCACCTCGGCCATCCGGGAGGCGGGCAACGGGGATGCGGTTCTCGAGCACGTCAAGTCCCGTTCCGGGGTGAACCTCATCGAGATCTCCGGAGACCAGGAAGCCGCGGTCACCTTCTCGGCGGTCCGCCGCTGGTTCGGGTGGAGTGCCGGCCGGATCCTGGACCTAGACATCGGCGGTGGTTCCTTCGAAATGGCCATCGGCGACAACGGACTGCCCACCGCGGCGGTCTCCGTCCCCTTGGGGGCGGCCCGGTTGACCCGTCGGTTCATCCACGGCCAGGCCGCACTGCCCTCCGAGACCAAACGTCTGCGCCAGCACGTCAACCGGTTGCTCACCCCCGCGGTGGAGACCGTCAAGGCCGTCGGCGAACCAAACCTGACCGTGGGCACCTCCAAGTCCTTCCGGTCCCTGGCCCGGATCTGTGGGGCCGCGCCCAAGGACCAGGGCCCGTACGTTCCGCGCCCCATGCACCTGGAGGACCTGCGCCTGTGGACCCGGCGGATGGAGGCCATGACGGCCGACGAACGCGCCGAGTTGCCCGGCGTCTCCGAGAGCCGGGCAGCACAGATGCTGGCCGCGGGCGTTGTGGCCGAGACCGCGATGACCATGCTGGGCGTGGACACCGTGCAGATCTGTCCCTGGGCCCTGCGTGAAGGTGTGATCCTGCGCCGTCTGGACCGCCTCAACGTGGACCCGGAAGCCGCCCGGAACCGACCGGCGGACATCGTGGGAAGGAATGCCTGAGATGCCCGAATCCGACGGGGGCGCGCCACGTCAGCACGTGGCGCTCTCCACCAGCTGCCTGTTCCTGGCCGATCCACCCGAAACCTTCCGGGTGGCCTCCGAGCTGGGCTACGACTCGGTCGAGGTGCTGGTCACCCATCAGCGCATGACCCAGTTGACCCACGAACTGTTGGACGCCTCCCAGCAGTACCAGGTGCCGATCTCGGCGATCCACGCCCCCACGTTGTTCTTCACGCAGCAGGTGTGGGGTCGGCCCTGGACCAAGATCCAGATGGCCGCCAAGATGGTCGAGCAGACCGGGGCCGAGGTCGTCGTCGCGCACCCGCCTTTTGCCTGGCAACCCAAGTACGGGAAGTCCTTCGTGGAGGGGGTCCGGGCGCTCTCCGAGATGACCGGCGTGAAGATCGCCGTGGAGAACATGTACCCGTGGCGCCTGGCTGGCAAGGAACTGCAGATGTACCGCCCGCACTGGGACCCCCGGAAGTTCGACTACGACTGGGTCACGTGGGACTTCTCGCATGCCTCGATCGCCCAGGTCAACTCCTTGGAAGCCATCCGGGAACTGCGACCGCGGCTGGGCCACATCCACTTGACCGACGGCAACGACGGCGGAACCTCCGACGAACACTTGCTCCCCGGCCACGGGCAGCAACCCGTGGCCGAGTCCCTGAACTTTCTGGCCGATCACGGGTGGGACGGGGTGATCGGGGTGGAGGTCAACACGCGTTCGGCCAAGGACGAGGATGAACGCGCGTCCATGCTTGCCGAGTCTCTCGCGTTCGCCCGCGGGCATTTCCGCCCCGGGCTCGGTGCCTGATACCAAGGAAGGCACACGCTGAACCGAGCGTGAGATCTGTACGACGTCGTTCATGAGAGGAATCCCCATGCCCCAGAACACCGCCCCCGTGATCGCCTTCCTGGGGACCGGGTCCATGAACGGGTCCATCCTGCGCGGAGTCCTGGCCTCGGGTGTGCCTGCCGACCGGGTACGGGCCACCACACGGTCGGCGGACTCGGCCCGCCGCCTGGCCGAGGAAACGGGCGTTCAGGTCCTGTCATCGGAAGCTGACGCCGACGCCAACGCTCGGGCCGTCGACGGTGCCGATCTGGTCCTGTTGGGAGTCAAGCCGTACGCGATCCTCGAGCTGTGCGACGAGATCCGGGAAGCGCTGGATCCGCAGACCGTCGTGGTCTCCGTGGCCGCGGGGATCACCCTGGACGCCATGGCCGAGCACCTTGCGGACGGGCAGCCGACCGTGCGCAGCATGCCGAACACGCCGTCGTCGGTGGGGCGCGGTGTCGTGTCCGTGACCGGTGGTCACCACACCACCCCTGAGCAACTGGCGATCGTTCGGGAGGTGCTCGCGCAGGTGGGGACAGTGGTCGAGGTGCCGGAGAACCAGGTGCGCGCCGTCACGGGCGTTTCCGGGTCCGGACCCGCCTACGTCTTCCTGCTTGCGGAAATGATGCAGAAGGCAGGGGAGAAGCTGGGACTGGATCCGGAGGTCGCGCGCGTGCTGGCCAAGGAGACCGTGAGCGGTGCCGGTGTGCTGCTCTCTCCGGACGACGCCGACGCCGAGGCCTTGCGCAAGGCCGTGACCAGCCCCAACGGAACCACGGAGCGGGCGATCAACACGTTCCTGGACGGGGGAGTGGAGCAACTGGTGGCCGACGCCGCGGCCGCCTCCGCAAACCGCGGCGACCAGATGGAAGAGGAGTTCTGCGGCTGACCCGCTTGTGTCTTCGCGCCGAGACCTCCGTGAGAGCCCATCTTCACCAGGATTCAGGGCTTTGACGGAGGTCTCGGCGCCCCGGAACGCTCATTCTGGGTCGAACTGCGCCTGCAGGTCGGATGCCCAGTCTTTGAGCGCCATGGACCAGCAGGTCCACTCGTGCCCCTCGCCGCAGGTTCCCGCGGGAGTCTCGGCCCCGGCGTCGTTGAGGTCGCCGTAGGTCGTCACGGTGACCTCCGCCCCCGAGTCCTCGGCCGCGCGGGCGAAGGTCTCCGAGGTGCTGGCCAACCGGGACTCGAAGTCGTCGGCCGATCCCGTGTAGACCCGCACCGGCGTCCCTCTCAAGGCTTCCGTGTGTTTGGACGGGTCGTTGGCCGCCCAGTCCGCCTGGGTGGTGCGCTCGCCGTTGCCGAAAAGATCGTGCGCCGAACCGGTCAACCCGTAGACCTCACCCAAGACCAACTCCCGGTCTGCTTGGGCGTCGAAGGACAGCAGGCCGGAGAACGAGGCGGCAGATCCGAAGAGATCCGGACGTTGCTCGGCATAGGTCATGGCGCCGAATCCGCCCGCCGACGCCCCGGCGATCGCGCGGGACTGCGGGTCGTCGATCGTGGGGAAGGTCGAATCGACCCAGGGGACCACCTGCTCCAGGTGGAAAGATCGCCAGGCGCGCGCGGAATCGCCCGGGACGGTCCAGTCCGAGTACCAGCCGTACGAGCCGTCGTCCACGGCCACCACGATGGCGTCCAGGTCGGCCGTGGCGTCCTCCACGGCTGCCTTGTCCACCCACTTTGCAGGGGTCTCGCCTTCTGCGGTGCCGGCCAGCAAGTACAAGACGGGGTAGTCGCGGGATTCGTCGTAGTCCTCGGGGAGGGTCACCACCACGGAAGGTTGTCCACCGTCGGTTTCCTCTGCCGGGATCAGGTCGGTCTCCACCCGGTAGCGCGTGCTGCGCTCGCCCAGGGATTGCTCCCCGGTGACGGTGAGCTCGCCGATCTCAGGAACCGGCGCCGGATCCATGGCGCTCTCCGCAGCTTCCGGGCTGCGTGCGGCCTCGCTCACCGCGCTGCTCGCGGCACGGTCGTTCACCGCCTCGCGAATCCGACCCCAATTCAGAGCCACCACCGCAAGCGCAAGCACCCCGACCACCGCCGTCGTGACAACCGCCCACCGCCGCCATCTCCGCGCCATGTTCACCACCCCCCGATCCAGAACCCCTGCCCCCAATCTACTGCGCCGAGTTCGGGGTTGTTCCGCCTATTCGCTCAAATAGGCGGAACAACCCCGAACTCGGCGCAAGGGTGAGGGCGAGATGGAGGGCGGAACGCTACGGGCGGGCGGCGAAGCGTTCGATGAGTTGCACGTGCCCGGCCACGATCAACGTGTCCCTGGAGGTCACGGTGGTCTCTGGTGTGGCGTAGCTGAAGTCCTCACCCGGGGTTTTCACACCCACGACGGTCACGCCGTACTTGGCGCGGATGTCCGATTCCGCGAGCGTGAAGCCCTGGGTCTCCCGCGGCGGGTGCATCTTGACGATGGCGAAATCGTCGTCGAACTCCATGTAGTCCAACAGTCGCCCGGATACCAGGTGAGCGGTGCGGCGGCCGGCGTCGGCCTCCGGGAAGATCACGTGATGGGCGCCGATACGCGAGAGGATCTTGCCGTGGGACTTGCTGATCGCCTTGGCCCAGATCCGTTCGATCCCCAGGTCCACGAGATTGGCCGTGATGAGCACGGAGGACTCCACCGAGGTGCCGACGCCCACCACGGCGTGGCGGAACTCCGCGGCACCGAGTTGGCGCAGCGCCTCGATGTCCGTGGCCTCGGCCTGGACGATGTGCGTCATGTGCCCGGCGAGTTGTTGGACCAGGGTGGCATCGCGTTCGACGCCCATGACCTCTCGCCCCTGCGTGACCAACTGCAGGGCAGTGGCCGTCCCGAAGCGACCCATCCCGATGACCAGGACGGGGACGTCGTGGGACTTGTTGTGACGCTCAGCCAATGATGGGCCTCTCTTCCGGGTACTGATACAGCCTCCGCCTGGACCTTAGTGCCAGGGCGGTGGCCACGGTGGTGGTTCCGATACGTCCGACCAGCATGACGACCACGATGACCGACTTGCCGACCTCGCTCAGTTCCCCGGACAGCCCCACGGACAGGCCGCAGGTCGCGTAAGCGGAGATCACCTCGAACAGCGCACGGTCCAGGGAAGCACCGGAAATCGCGACCACGGCGCCGGTGGCGACCAGGACGATCGTCGCACCCATGGCGATGACGGAGATCGCGATCCGCAGCACGTCCTCCGGCACGGAACGGTGGAACGCAATGACATGCCGGTCGCCGCGCGCTTCGGCCAGGATGGCCAGGACGACGACGGCGAGTGTGGTCACCTTGATGCCGCCGCCGGTCGAGGCGGGGGCACCGCCGGCGAACATGAGCGCGTCCGTCATGAGCAGTGTGATCGGCTCGAGTTCGTTCATGTCCACCAGGTTGAATCCGCCGGATCGCATCATGGTCGAGGCGAAGAACCCGTGGAACGTCTTGCTCAGCGGGTTCTCGGCACCCACTGAGGCCGCGTTGTTCCATTCGAAAGCGGACCACAGCACCCATCCGAGCAGCAGGAGGGCGAAGGTGGTGACCACGGTGAGCTTGGTGTTGAGGTTCCAGCGGGAGAACTTGAACCATCCGACCTGACGCAGAACCAGGATCACGGGGAAGCCCAGGGAGCCCAGCAGCACCCCCAGGGTGATGGGGAACAGGATCAACCAGGTGTGGGCCGCGGTGTCGAAGTACGGGACCAACCCGTCCGAGTGCGGTGTGAACCCGCCGTTGTTGAATGCGGAGATGGAGTAGAACACCCCGTGCCACAAGGCGGTGTGCGGGGGTTCGCCCGCCAGCAGGAAGCCCACGGTCAGGATGATGGCCAGGGTGCCTTCGATGACCACTGACGTGATCGCCACGGTGCGCAGCAGCGAGCCGACCTCACCCAGGCGGCCGACGTTGAGGGCCTCCTGGGTGATGAGCTTGGACCGCAGGCCCCGTTGTCGGCCGATGGCCATGGCCAGGATGGAGGTCATGGTCAGAGTGCCCAGGCCGCCGATCTGGATGGCGAAAAGAATGATCACTTGGCCCGCCATCGACCAGTGGTCGGCGGTGGGCACCACGGTGAGACCCGTGACGGTCACGGCGGAGGTTGCCGTGAACAGGGCGTCGATCAGGGTGGTCGACCTGCCGTCCTGGGAGGAGATGGGGGACCACAACAGGAGCGTGAAGACGACGACCACGGCGGCGAAGACCAGGACCGCGAGCCGCGCGGGTGAGGTCTGGGCGACGCGGTCGATCAGGTCACGGGTACCACCCAGGGTGGCGCGCATTCGCGTCCGTTCGGCCGCTGGGACGCGGGCCCCGAGTGTCTGCGGCACGTGATCTCCTGGAGTGTGACATGTGTGGCCGGTACTCAGCCGCCCATGAATGGGTGTGTGAGTTCGGGTGTCAGTATGACGCCATCGAACTCATTACTCGATTCTCTCCATTCGTTTCCCGTTTCGGGACCAAAAGTTCTCGATGCCGAGGCGTCCGTCACGATTCAGCGGCCCGTCACGGTTTGTCAGGTGTCGGTGGTTCAATAAGTTCTGTGACCCAGCCAACAGTAGCCCCGCGCCCCACCCGGCTCTTCTGGAGCCCACAGCTGCTGAACTACGACTTCGGCTCCTACCACCCCATGCATCCGTCGCGTCTGGATGCCACCTGGCGGTTGGTGCAGGAGTACGGGTTGGACAAGCGGGAGTCCGTGACCGTCGAGGTTCCGGAGGTGGCCGCAGACGCCCACCTTGAACTGGCTCACACCCATGACTACGTCCAGGCCGTGCGTGCGATCAGCGCGGATCCCACCGTCTCGCATCCGGAGAGCGGTCTGGGCACGGAGGACACCCCGGGGTATGCGGGAATTCACGAGGCCTCCGCCAGGTTGGCCGGGGGATCGTTCCAAGCCGCCCAGGCGATCCTGGACGGTACGGCTGTCCGTGCCGTGAACTTCGGCGGGGGCATGCACCACGCGTTCGCGGACAAGGCCAGCGGCTTCTGCGTCTACAACGACTGTGCGG
The DNA here is from genome assembly GCF_011602805.1 of Kocuria sp. JC486. Classification (NCBI taxonomy): domain Bacteria; kingdom Bacillati; phylum Actinomycetota; class Actinomycetes; order Micrococcales; family Micrococcaceae; genus Kocuria; species Kocuria sp. JC486. Next base: position 35,082 of record NZ_JAAOZS010000004.1, read on the forward strand.
TGGCCATCCAGCACCTGCTCGACAACGGGGTCAAGAGGGTGTTGTACCTGGACGTCGACGGTCACCACGGGGACGGCACCCAGTCGATCTTCTACGACAACCCCGACGTCATGACCATCTCGATCCACGAATCGGGCATCACCCTGTTCCCCGGCACCGGGTTCGCCAACGAGATCGGCAGCGGCGAAGCCATGGGAACGGCCGTGAACATCGCCATGCCACCCACCGCCGAGGACGCCCAGTGGCTGCGTGCCTACCACGCGGTGGTTCCGTCCCTGGTGGAGCAGTTCCGCCCGGAGGTGATCGTGTCCCAGCACGGGTGCGATTCCCACCTCTCCGATCCCTTGACCCACCTTCGGGTGAGTATCGACGGGCAGCGCGAAATCATGATGCACGTGGCGCAGATGGCCGACCGGTTCTGTGAAGGACGCTGGATCGCCACGGGCGGGGGCGGTTACGACTGCTACGACGTCGTTCCCCGGTCCTGGTCCCACCTTGTGGCCGTCGCCAGCGGAAAGCCTCTGCCCGTGACCACCCCGATCCCGGCCTCTTGGCGGGACTACGTCAAGGACACCTACGGGGGCAATCCGCGGGAGTACATGGGGGACAAGGTCGATCTCTGGTGGCGCTCGTGGGAGGTCGGATTCGACCCCGACGACGACACGGACCGCGTGATCATGGCCACTCGCAGGGAGGTCTTTCCCCAGTGGGGTCTGGACCCCTGGTACGACTGAGCCCCTGAGTAACGCGTCCCGCGTCGATCCAGTGGCTATTGTCGGTCGAATGATTCAGGACGTCTTCTCGGTTCTTGCCGACCCCACCCGTCGCGCCATCCTGGAAGCCCTGCGGGACGGTGAGCGACCGGTCGGTGATCTGGTGGACCAGGTCGGCGTCTCCCAACCCACGGTGTCCAAGCACCTGCGCATCCTCCGGGAGGCCGCGGTGGTCGAACAACGTGCCGAGGGGCAGAAGAGGTTCTACACCCTGTGTCCTGAAGGCCTCGAACCGGCCCTTCAGTGGCTCTCGACCCTGAGCGGCAAGGCTCCGACGGCCACGACCGGTACGACGACGCCGGACGCGCCGCGCGTCGTCGTCGGGTCCGAAGCCGGGGTGCGAACGGGAGAGGTCGTCGATCCGGTCGCGGCCGAGGTGGAACTCGCCTCCGCCGGCGCACCGGTGCAGACGAAAGCAGAGGCCTCCCGCGGGGGTTTCCTGTCGAACGTCTTCAGACGTCGTCGTCGGTAACCATCTGCTCACGGTGCCCGTGAGGCCTCGGAGTCTGACACACTCGTGTGTTGGACCCGAACCTGCGGTGGCTGCTTGACGCCCCGTGCAGGACACAACCCGATGAGAGGTGCTTGAGGTGGACGAAAAACTGCAGCCCGTGCGCGATGCCGTGGTCATGCGCAACCCCGGTGAAAAGGAGTTCATCCAGGCCGTCGACGAGGTCCTGGAGTCCCTCGGTCCCGTGATCGCCCGCCGCCCCGAGCTGCTGGAAGCCTCCGTGATCGAGCGGATCTGTGAGCCGGAACGGCAGATCATCTTCCGTGTCCCGTGGGTCGACGACCAGGGGAAGGTGCAGATCAACCGTGGTTTCCGGGTCGAGTTCAACTCCGCTTTGGGCCCGTACAAGGGCGGCTTGCGGTTCCACCCGTCCGTGTACCTGGGCATCATCAAGTTCCTGGGCTTCGAACAGATCTTCAAGAACTCCTTGACCGGCATGCCGATCGGCGGCGGCAAGGGTGGTTCGGACTTCAACCCGGCGGGGCGTTCGGACGAGGAGGTCATGCGCTTCTGCCAGTCCTTCATGACCGAGCTCTACCGACACATCGGTGAGTACACCGACGTTCCCGCGGGTGACATCGGCGTGGGTGGCCGGGAGATCGGCTTCTTGTTCGGCCAGTACAAGCGCATCACCAACCGCTACGAATCCGGTGTGCTCACGGGCAAGGGCCTGTCCTGGGGGGGGTCGCTCGTCCGTACGGAAGCCACCGGCTACGGCGCGGTGATGTTCGTCCAGGACATGCTCGCCTCGCGCAATGACGACCTGGACGGCAAGACCGTCTCCGTCTCCGGTTCCGGCAACGTGGCGATCTACGCCACCGAACTGGCCCAGCGGTTCGGGGCGAAGGTCGTCACGGCCTCCGACTCCAGCGGCTACATCCACGACCCCAACGGCATCGACTTGGATCTGCTCAAGCAGGTCAAGGACGTCGAACGCGCCCGCATCAGCGAATACGCCCAGCGTCGCGGGGACTCCGTCAAGTTCATCCCCGTCGGCAAGGGCTCCGTGTGGGACATCAAGGCCGACGTCGCGCTCCCGTGCGCCACCCAGAACGAACTGCACGGCAAGGACGCCAAGGCGTTGCTGAGCAACGGCGTGGTGGCCGTGGCCGAGGGCGCCAACATGCCCACCACCGCGGAGGCCACCCGTCTCTTCCAGAGTGCAGATGTGCTCTTCGCCCCGGGCAAGGCCGCCAACGCGGGTGGTGTGGCCACCTCGGCGCTCGAGATGCAGCAGAACGCCTCGCGTGACTCGTGGTCCTTCGACTACACCTACGACCGCCTGCGCGAGATCATGCGTGGAATCCACGACACCTGCGCGGAGAACGCGGAGGAGTACGGACTGCCGGGCAACTACGTTGCGGGAGCGAATATTTCCGGATTCATCAAGGTGGCGGACGCGATGCTCGCTCAAGGCGTCATCTGAGTTCGCGGATACACGTAGGGTAAAGAGCATGGCCACGCATAGACGAGTCCTCCAATGGTTGGAGAACGAACTGTTCGACGGGAACCTGGTACTGGGTCAGCAACTCCCGTCCGACAGGGATCTCGCATCCGTTCTGGGGGTCCATCGCGGCACCATGCGTGAGGCACTCAAGATCCTCGAGGCGCAGGGTGTCTTGCGGCTGTACGAAGGCAGCCGCAAGACCATCCTGCCCATGCTCGTCCGGGAGCCCGCGGCCTCGGCCGGCCCCGCACTGCAGTTGCACATGGCCACGGCGGACTACCCGCTGCGTGACATCGTCCAGACGCGGGTGCTGCTGGAGACCTGGGCGCTGACCAATGCGGACAACCGCTCGCCCGCGATGGGCGAACTGCGGACCCTGCTGCGGGAGATGGGCCGCGATGACATCTCTCTCAAGGAGTTCCACCACCTGTACGTGAGCTTCCACATCGCATTGGTGAAGTCTTCGGACAACACTCTGGTGGCCGCGTTGATGTCGGCGCTGCGCGACTCGATCTACGAGTACACGATGGCCTTGGTGGGCCACGTGCCGCTGTGGTCCAAGACCGTGGACCGGATCCGGGCCGAGCACCAGGCCATCTTCTCCGCCGTGTTGGCTGGGGACAACACGCTGGCCGCTCGGTTGGTCGAGGAACACATCGAGTACCAGTACGTGGAGGCCGGGGTGGACCCGGAGCGTGGTCCGCGCGAAGAGCCCGCGGAGGCGACCGGCCCCATGACCGGCCCGGTGGCCTCGGGCCGCGTGTGGTCCCACGGCAACGACGACGCCGTGCCCGCGACCGCGGAGCACACCCCGGTCAAGGAAGCGGTGGCCATGCAGGTGGCCCGGAATTCCGGGCATTCCGTGGACAGCGCCGATGACCCGGAGGCCGTGGACGGCGACGCATCGGGCGATGACGACGTGCCCGAGAGCTTCGGTCCCGAGGGGCACGAACGCCGCACCGGGTGACGTCGCTTCGAGCGGGTGTGACGGGTGCTGCGAAGCGAGCCATGGCACTCGAATAACGCCACGGGAACCGGAACGGGTAGACTTCCGGGGAACCAATTTTCGGATGCGCACGTGGTGCGCTCCGGTTCCACTCGGTCTTCCACAATCTCCGGTTCCTTCAGGGCCGCGAGTCCGCACGTGACAGTGCATGAGGACCGGGCCGTCGAGACACAAGTGAGGAACGTCTATGGGCTCCGTCATCAAGAAGCGCCGCAAGCGTATGTCCAAGAAGAAGCACCGCAAGCTGCTTCGCAAGACCCGCCACCAGCGCCGCAACAAGAAGTGATCTTGGGCGCGGGCCGATCCGGACCCGCGCACCCCCGGTTGATCCCGGTCAAAGCCGCGGGCGGTGCCTCCTACATGGGAGGCACCGCCCGCGGCTTTGCTGTTCAGGCCGACCGATCCGCTTCACTAGGATTCTCGCCATGACCTCCGCTCCTCAGCCGGCCAGCCCGTCGCCCATCGGTTCCGTCCCCGTTCAGGTCGTCACGACGCCGGGGTGTCACCTGTGCGCGGAGGGCTTGCGGGTCGTGGAGCGCGTGGCCGAACCGTTCGGCATCGACTGGGCGGAACTGCCGCTCGCGGAGGTACCGGAGGGTCCTGAACGTGACCGGTGGTCCGTGGAGGTCCCGGTACTGCTGGTCGACGGCGTGCAGCGGGACTTCTGGCAGATCGACCCGCGCCGCCTGACCCGGTTGCTGCGCGAGCGCACGGGCGGGGAGACCGACATCGCACCCGGGTCATCCGACCGGGGCTGACGAAGCCCTGCACTGATCCACTCAGCGCTGATCCACACGGGGCCGATCCACACAGGGCCGACCCGCCCGCTCGCTCACTTCTTCGGCTTGTCCGAAACGTACAGCATGATCGTGCCTTCGACCACCACCGTGCCGTCCGTGCGCAACGCCCGCACCCTTACGGGCACGTCTCCGCCGACCTCCCAGGCGGCGGGATCGGATTCGGCCACGCACAGCAGGTCCGTGGTCGCTTTAGCCGGGTAGGTGAGTTCCATGCCGCGGGGGATCCAGCGTTTGTGATCGGGCACGGTTGCCTCGGCCAGCAGTCCCATCGCCGCCTCCAACCCGTTGGCCACCGCGATCACGTGGAAGGTCCCGATGTGGTTGTGCACCGCCCGGCGCTTTCGGATGCTGAGCTCCGCGTAGTTCGGTCGGACTTCACGCACGTTGGGTCGGACCGTCCAGAAATACGGGGCGAACTGGGCATAGGCCAGGCTGAAGAGCCGCTTCCCCCAGCGGGATCCGCTCAGGCGCTGGTACTTGGCGTAGGTATCAGTCATGTGACCCACGATACGTCCAGGGGCAGCTGGCCCCGTCCGGGCCGGATTCGGGCAGCCGGGCCGTGTCTGGGACAATGGCCCACATGCCTTCAGCGAACCCGACTCCCGCATCGGCCGCCTCCGTGACCGTGCATCTCCTGCGCCACGGGCAGGTGCACAACCCGGACCGCATCGTCTACGGACGTCTGCCGGAGTTCCACCTCTCGGAACTGGGGCACAAGATGGCGGAGGAAGCAGCCGCCGCGCTGGCACAACGCCGTGAGCACGGCGCCCGCCTGGTGTACCTGGCCTCATCACCGCTGACCCGGACGCTGGAAACGGCCGCCCCGGTGGCCTCTGCGCTGGACCTCGAGGTCCATCCCGACGAACGCCTGATCGAACCGCGCAACCACTTCGAGGGGCTGCACGTGGATCGCGGTCAGCTCTCCAAGATGTCGCACTGGCCCCACATGATCAACCCGTTCCGCCCGTCCTGGGGCGAGCCGTACCGGCAACAGGTGGCGCGCATGGCCGACGTCGTCGTCGACGCCGGTCGCCGTGCCGTGGAAATCGGCGGCGACGGTGCCGAGGCGGTACTGGTGTCGCATCAGCTGCCCATCTGGATGGCGCGCCGTTCGGCGGAGGGCAAGTTCCTGCCGCACGACCCCCGGGCCCGCGAGTGCAATCTGGCCTCCTTGACCTCCCTCGTGTTCGACGACGTCAACGCGGGGCTGCGTCCGCGGGTGGTCTACAGCGAGCCCGCCGCGCACCTGTACCCAGGGGTCAACCAGCTTCCCGGGTTATGATGCCCCTGCCGCGATTCACGCAAGTAACCTCCCGTCCACGTGCGGCCGACGCCGCGTCGTCCGTCGATTCACCAGGTGATTTCTCAGTGACCCGTCCGACAACCCCTCCCACGGATGACTCCCGCGCGCCCCGCGCCCTGTCGCGTAGAGCGGTTCTGGCGGCCTCCGGAGCCGGACTGAGCGCCCTGGTCCTGGCAGCCTGCGGGCCGCAGGAGGAGTCGCTGGCCGAGCAGGCCAACGCCGGGGGAGACACCGGGTACATCGCCGGGGACGGATCCGTGACGGAGTACGCCGAGTCGGAGCGCGGTGAGCCCGTGGAGTTCAGCGGCAAGCTCTTCGACGGCACGGAAGTCAGCTCCGAGTCCCTGCGCGGCAAACCGGCCCTGCTGAACTTCTGGTACGCCGGGTGCGCCCCCTGCCGCAAAGAGGCTCCCGATCTGGTGGAGATGGCCGGGGAGCGCAAGGACCAGGTGGCGTTCTACGGAGTCAACGTCCGTGACGAGAAGGCCACGGCCGAGGCATTCGAGCGCACATTCGAGATCCCGTACGCCTCCTTCGAGGACCGCGACGGCGGCGTCCTGCTCGCCCTCTCGGAGTTCGTCCCGCCCCAGGCCGTTCCCACCACGGTGGTCCTGGACTCGGAAGGGCGGGTGGCCTCCCGCATCCTGGGCATCGCAGAGCCGTCCATCCTGAAGGCCTTGCTGGACGACGTGGTGAAGGCGTGATCGAAGGCAACCACTTCGCCTCCTTGGTCCTGGACGGGTCCCTGTGGGTCGCCTTCCCCGTGGCACTGCTGGCCGGGCTGGTCTCCTTCGCCTCGCCGTGCGTCCTGCCCTTGGTTCCCGGGTACCTGGGGTACGTCACGGGGCTGACGGGCGTGGACCTGCAGGAGCAGAAGCGCGGGCGGATGTTTACCGGCGTCGCACTGTTCATCGCCGGGTTCACGGCGGTGTTCGTGCTCATGTCCGTGGTGCTCGCCCAACTGGGTGCGTTGCCGTGGCTGCGGGGACAGAACTGGATCATGGTCCTTCTGGGCGCCCTGGTCGTGCTCATGGGCGTGGTGTTCATGGGCGGCGTGGGAATGCTGCAGCGGGAACGCAAGATCCACCGGAAACCGCCGCCCGGCCTGTGGGGTGCCCCGCTGCTCGGGGTCACGTTCGGTCTGGGCTGGGCCCCGTGCATCGGACCGACCTTTGCCGCGGTGCAGATGCTGGCCTACAGCGGCGGCGCCTCCGTCGGCAAGGCCACCGTGTTGACCCTGGCCTACTGCGTGGGGCTGGGTGTCCCCTTCCTGCTGATGGCCCTGGCCTTCCGGCGTGGCATGGGGGTCCTGTCCTATCTGCGCAAGCACCGACTGCTGCTGCAGCGGATCGGTGGTTTCATGCTGATCGTGATCGGGCTCCTGCTCATGACCGGGGTGTGGACGCAGTTCGTGTCCTGGTTCCAGTCCGAGTTGGTGCAAGACTTCGTGCCGGTGATCTGATGCGGACCCGCAGCAACAAACCCCGAGTAACAAGCCCCTGGGAGACCGGCCCACGAACGGAGCAACGCGTTGATGGCGCGCAGGAGTGACGTGAGACGAAAAGACAAGCAGAAGGCATCGTCGGAGGTGGCCGTCCCCGCACTGGGTGTGTGGGGCATGCTGCGCTGGGCGTGGTCCCAGCTGACCCGCATGAACACGGCGCTCTTCCTGCTCCTGTTGCTCGCCGTCGCAGCGGTGCCGGGCTCGGTCTTCCCGCAGCGCGTCCAGGACCCCAGCGCGGTCAATGCGTACATCGAAGCCAATCCGACCACCGGCCCGATCCTGGACAAGCTCCAGTTCTTCGACGTCTTCTCCTCCGTCTGGTTCTCCGCGATCTACCTGCTCCTGTTCATCTCCCTGGTGGGGTGTGTGATCCCCCGGGCCCGTAAGCACTGGCAGGCCTGGCGCGCGGAGCCGCCGCGGACTCCGGCTCGGCTGCAGCGACTTCCCGTCTCTCGCTCCCTGGAACTCGGCGGCCGTGACGGGGCCCCGGCACCCGATCCCGAAGAAGTCATCGAACGTGCCGCCCAGATCCTGAAGAAGCGTCGGTACCGGGTCCACGTGCGGGACCTGGGGACCACGGCGCCGTCGGTCGGGGCCGAACGGGGCATGTGGAAGGAGGTCGGCAACATCCTCTTCCACCTGGCCTTGGTGGGGATCTTGGTGTTCGCGGCCTATGGGTCCATGTTCGGGTTCAAGGGTCAGAAGATCCTGACCGTGGGGGACACCTTCGCCAACTCCCTGATCAGCTACGACTCCTTTACCCCGGGATCGAACTACAACGCGGACTGGCTGGAGCCGTTCACCATTCGGGTGGATGACTTCAACGTCGAGTACAACAGGGACACCACGGACCCCGAGAACTTCGGGGTGCCGTTGCACTACGAGGCCGACGTCTCCATCACGGACTCGCCCGGTGAACGGGCGCGGCAGGAAGTGCTCAGCGTCAACAGGCCCGTGGAGATCGACGGCGTGAATGCCTACCTGATCGGCAACGGTTACTCGCCGGTGGTGCGCGTGACCGACGGGGAGGGCAACGTGGCCTACGAGGGCCCCGTGGTCACGGTCCCCGAGGACACCTCCAACATCTCCGCGTTCACGCTCAAGGTCCCGGACGCCGAACCCGAGCAGCTCGGCTTCTCCGGAACCTTCCTCCCGACGGCGTGGACGGACGAGGAGACCGGCCAGTTGACCTCCGCGGACCCCGATCTGGGGAACCCTGCCCTGGTGCTTTCCGTCTACAGCGGCGACCTCGGCCTGGACGACGGGACCCCGCAGAACGTCTACGTCCTGGACGTCAACAACCTGGACGAGGTGGCCTCTCCCATGACCGAGGGCGGGCCGATCACGTTGTCCGAGTCCAACCCCAAGGCGGAACTGCCCAACGGCCTGGGAACCGTCGAATACCTGGACACCGTGCGCTACGTGGGACTCGATCTGAACTACGACCCCGGAACCCGTGGCGTTTTCATCTCCTTCTGCCTGGCCTTCCTGGGTCTGATCATGTCCCTGTTCATCGTGCGACGCCGTGCCTGGGTCCGGGTCAACACGGTCGAGACCGCCGACGGCCCCCGCGTGCTCCTGCAGTACGGTCTGCTGGCCCGCGGCGAGGACCCGCGGCTGGTCGCCGAGGACAACGCCTTGGCGGATCTGTTCACGGGGGAGTGGGAGCAGATCGGTGTGCGCGACTCAGAGGCCGTCACCACTGCCGCCGCACGTCAGCCCGCTGCCGCCGAATGATCGTCGGCACCGGGCCCGGTGACCGCGTGAAAGTGAGAGAATGACCGCCATGAGCTCCGTCAACACCGCCTTGGGTACGTGGTCCGAGCTGTTCATGCTCCTGGCCGCGATCGCCTACATGTTCGTCTTCATCGCCTTTGCCTGGGACATGGCGGCCCACTCGAAGACGCTCAAGGAGGCCGAACAGCGGGACAGCGCCCCCGCCCGTCGTTCCGAAGCCCTTGTGGGTGCCACCGCCGGTGGTTCCGCGGGTGGAACGGAGGCCGACGAGTGGGACAAGGACGGCGCGGCCGCCAGGGGAACGCAGCCCCGCGACGACCGGAATGACGCGGGCTCCGGTTCACGCGCCGGGTGGCGTTCCAACACGGCCGACGCGCTCAGAGGCCAAGTGGCCAGTTCCTCCATGGCGTACTCCGACGCCGACGAGCGTCGCCCCGCAGCCCGCGTGGCCGTGGTCCTCATGGTTCTGGCCTTCGGGGTGCACCTGGCTGCGGTCATCATGCGGGCCATTGCGGCCCACCGGGTGCCGTGGTCCAACATGTACGAATACACCACCAGCGGCGCTCTGCTCATCACCGCGGTGTACCTGATCATGCTGGCCCTCAAGGACCTCCGCTTCGTCGGGGTGCTGATCTCCGGGCTAGTCACCCTGCTCCTGACGGCCGCGACGATCGCCTACCCCATGCCGGTGTCCCCGTTGCAGCCGGCCCTGCAGTCCTACTGGCTGATCATCCACGTGTCGATCGCCGTGGCCGCATCAGGGATCTTCGCCATCACCTTCGCCCTGGCCGTTCTCCAGCTGCTCCAGGACCGCCGGGAACGGCGCATCCTCGCGGGGGAGGGCAACGGCTGGGCGTTCCTCAAGCTCGTGCCCTCAGCCCAGGCGCTGGAGAACTTCTCCTACCGGCTCAACAGCGTGGGGTTCGTGTTCTGGACCTTCACCCTGGCAGCCGGGGCCATCTGGGCCCGCGACGCCTGGGGCCGTTACTGGGGCTGGGACCCCAAGGAAGTGTGGACGTTCGTGATTTGGGTGGTCTACGCGGCCTACCTGCACGCGCGCGCCACCCGCGGCTGGACCGGAAACCGCTCGGCCTGGCTGTCGATCGTCGGCTTCCTCTGCATCCTGTTCAACTACTTCGTGGTGAACACGCTGTTCGATGGCCTGCACTCCTACGCGGGGCTGTGAGCCGCACAGCGTGCTCACCACGGCGTGCTGAGTCCTACGGTGCCGTGTCCTCCTCGGCTGCGGGGCTGACGGACGCGATCCGCTGGAAGTACTCGCCCACGCGGGCATCCGCCCAACCCCACGCGTCCTCGCCGCGCAGCACGACGTCACTGCCGCCGTCGCAGTAAATCGTCTGACCCGCGCAGTGCGTGTTCTGCGGTGAGGTGAGCCAGATCAGCAGGTTGGCGATCGACTCCGGCGGCTGGTGGTAGTTCAACGGCATGGGCACCACGGCGTCCAGGAAAGCCACGGATTCCGGTGTGCTCAGCAGATCGGAGGTCATGGGGGTGGTCACGATCCCCGGGGCGACGGCGTTGAGCGGAATCCCCGCCCCTGCCCATTCGGGGGAGACCGAACGCATCCTGACCCACCGGGAGATCGCCCTCTTGCTCGACGCGTAGATCAGGTTGCCGGTCTGAGCATCCATGGACAGCTGTTCCGCGATCTCCATCGCCTCGGCTTCGGTGCCGGACAACAAAGCGTCGACCAGATGCGGAGCGTTGGGCTGCAGGGACGACATCGACGAGACGACGGCGGCCCGCGGTGACCGGTGTGGGTGCTGAAATCCCGGCGCAGGCGATCACCGCGTCCACCGCGCCCCCGGGCGCTTCGACGGCGGCCGTGGCTGCCGTACGACGCCCGTCGGCGGTGGAGAGGTCAGCCGTGACCTCGGCGTTCTTCAGATCGACCCCGACGACGGTGGCACCGGCGTCGCGCGCGAGGGCCGCTGTAGCCGCTCCGATCCCTGAGCCCGACCCGGTGATGACGTACGTGCGTGTCATGGCGAACCTGCTTCTCTGTAGTCCCTTCCAGGCGTCTCCGCATTTCCAGGCTATGGGGTGGGTTCACGAGGGGACACCCTATTCGTGATTGTCGTCCCGGTCGGATCGCGGGTCATGGTCATCGGGCCCGTCAGGGCCACCGTCGGTGTCGGGGCCCGTCTCGGGGTTCTCGGAGGACGGTGCGCCGTTCGGATCCCGGACACCACGTTGTTGACGTTCCCACTCGGCCAGTTCAGCTTCTGCGCGTTGCGCCCGACGCTTCTCGTCGATCTCCCGGAGGAACGCGGGGTCGTCGTCGGGCCCGCGCCCACGGGCCGGTTCGGATCCGGCTGAGGTGTAGCGGGGACGGCCGAAGGCCAGCCACAGGATGCCGCCGATGACGGGGAGCAGAAGGATGACTGCGATCCAGGGACCCCGACCGATGCCCCGGATGTCACGGGGGTCCGACCGCAAGCAGTCGAAGAACGAATAGATGATCACGCCGACCGCCAGCGCCGCGGCGCCGATGATTGCAATTGCTCGGATCATGTATCCAGCATATGGGTCACGCAACGGGAAGGTGTTCCGGCTCCTCCGCCGTCCTGGGGGTGCTCACTGCATTACGCTCGGCGCGGTGCAGGCGGGTGGTGTGGACCACGGCTGCGATCCACCCGGCAACCACCAGGAGCAGCAGGGCCCGACCCAGGGGCTCGGGTACCTGCAGCGCCTCGACAGAGAGCACCGTGCGCAGGTTGGTCAACACGATCAGACCACCCACGGCAGGCCCTAGTACGCGGGCGGGAACGTGACGAACGACAGCGGCAGCAATGGGGGCCGCGATCACGCCACCCAGCAGCAGCGCTGCGACCCAGGCGAACTCAATGCCTTGCCCACCCAGATGGAGCAGGAAGCCCAGGGAGGCAGCCACCGTCACCATGAACTCGGCGGTGTTGACCGAGCCCACCACCTTGCGTGGTTCCAGCCTGCCGTCGGCGAGCAGGGCGGGGGTGCCCACTGGGCCCCAGCCCCCACCGCCGGTGGCGTCGATGAAGCCGGCGAACAACCCCAGCGGGGACAAGAACTTGGCGGGGATCTTGTGTCCCAGCCGCTCCTTCCGCAGCCCACGGAACGTGAAGCGGTAGACGATGTAGATCCCCAGCACCAGCAGGACGGTGCTCATGACGGGCCGGGCCACGGACGCGTCGACGCTCGACAGGGCCGTTGCACCCAGGAAGCCACCCACGGCCCCGGGGATGCCGATCTTGGCCACCACGCGCCAGTCCACGTTGCCGAACTTCCAGTGCGACAAACCGGAGGCCAGAGTGGTTCCCACCTCGGCGAGGTGCACCGTGGCCGACGCCGCCGCAGGGTTGGCTCCGACGGCCAGCAGGAGCGTTGACGTGGTCACGCCGTAGGCCATGCCCAAGCCGCCGTCCACGAGTTGCGCGGCAAGACCGACCAAGGCGATCAAGATCAATGTGCGCACAGGGCACCTCCTACGTCACGAATGGAGTGGGTTCCCGACAATTCCCATCACTTCGATCGGGATTCGGTGAAGTGGAGCTTTTCAGCGGCACCAGGGGGGAGTCAAAGATCGTGAAACAATCGTCACATGGAGATTTCAGCGCGATCGGAATACGCGATTCGAGCGCTGCTGATGCTCGCGGAAGCTCATCAAGCGGGTACGGACGCGGTCCCGGCGGCGGAACTTGCACGGCGGCAGGAACTGCCCGCCAAGTTCTTGGAAGTGATCATGGGCCAGCTGCGCCGTGGGGGACTGGTGAGCAGCAAGCGCGGTGCCGCGGGCGGCTACCGTCTGGCCGTCGCGGCCGACCAGATCATGATCGGCGGAGTCATTCGCACCATGGACGGACCGCTCACGGGTGTCCGCGGCATGCGCCCTTCGGACACGACCTACTCCGGTCCCGCTGCGCATCTCCCGGTGGTCTGGGTCGCTGTTCGGGCGGCGTTGCGGCGGGTGCTGGACGAGGTCAGCATCGAGGACGTGCTGACCGGGCATTTCCCGGAAGAGGTCTCTCTCCTGGCGCAGGATCCGCAGGCGTGGCAGGACCGTTGGCCGTTGCGGACGGTGGGTGACGCCTGACCGGTTCGGCACAGGGCCTCCGGCTCGCCTTCAGGTACCGGCTCTAGACTGCTCGGGTGAACTTCCTGAAGTACTCCGTCCTGCGTCTGGGTCTGCTCGTCGTCGTTTTCGTGGCGGGACTGTACCTGCGCCTCGGCATCCTGTTCGCCGGTGCCGCGGCGATCATCATCGCTTTTGCGGTGTGCTACATCTTCTTCCCCAAGCTGCACATCGCGGCCTCTCAGGACTTCCACCGCCGGATCTCCCGGTCTCCCAAGATCCGCCGTGAATCACTGCGCGACGAGGACGCGGAGATCGAGGACGCCTACGTGGACTCGACCGACGATCCGGTCACGGACACGCGTGGTGGTTCTGAATCCTCCCAGTCACGGACCGAATCAAACTCCTGACTCCTGTGATTGGTTGAAACTACTTGAACTATGTGGCCATGAGATTCATGCAACCCACCGCACCCTCGCTCCTCGATGCCGCGGTCATGCCCACCGTTCCGGGTGTGGGCATGACGCCCGTCGAGATCGAGGCTGAAATTGGCGCGAAGCGCCTACGCCCAGAGTGGTCGGTCCTCGCGCTCGACGACGACATGATCGTTGGACGCGCGATGTGGTGGAGCCGAGACGGTCAAACCCCGATAGCTCTCGACGTGTGGGACGCACGCTGCGACCACCCCGAGGCGACGACGATCCTCAACGATCTCCTGACTCGTGGCCACGCCTTGCTCGCTGACGCCGGAGTCGACGTGCCACTGCAGCACACGATGCGCATCCCGACGACCTGGCGCGATGATGAGCTCATTCGACGCGATGTCGCGGTGAAAACCGCGGCAGCTGCAGCCGGAGGACTCGCCCGCTCCAACGAACGCCGCCAGTTTCAGTGGGACGCAGGCTCCTCGATGCCTCCCGAGCCGCACCGCTTGCGCTTCGAGCCTGCAGACGACAGCACCTTCGTCGAGATGTTCGCCCGAGCCGCGCAGGGATCACTGGACGTCATGACTCGCCGCGAGCTGGCGGTTACGGATCCCCTGACCTTGGCCCGGGGTGAGGTTGACTACTACCGTTCCTGTCCTGGCGACCGCGACTGGTGGCGCGTCGCCTACGACCTGGCAGGCAACGTTGTCGGCGTCGCTATCCCATCCGCGACCCCGACCAACCGCAACGTCGGATATCTCGCGATCCTGCCTGAACACCGGGGGCATGGATATGTGAACGACCTCCTCGCCTACATCACCCACTTCCACGTCCGTGAGGGGGCCCTGTGCATCACGGGCACCACCGATGCCGTGAACACGCCTATGGCTTTGGCCTTCAACCGTGCCGGATACCAGTGCACGGAGACACGGATCGAGCTGGAGAAGTAGCAGTCGTCACGTCCGGTCGGGAAACGAGCCAGGTCCTGGACGCGGTTAGAAGGCGATGGAACTACTAACCGCCGCGCGCGGAATCAATACCTCCGGGCATCACCCCTAGCAGACTGATTTCCGGGGCAACAGGACGGGCCGAAGCTCGGACTGAGCCCGGCTCAACCACAGCTTCCGGGCCTCAGACCCACTGACGCAGCAGGACCGCCAACAGGAACAACAGGGACCACACCAGGTTCAGGATTCCGCACTGCTTGAGCACGGGAATCAGGGCCTTCCGGTCCTTGGCGAACAGCACGGTCCGGGCAGCGACCACGGCGATCGGCGCGGCGAGCAGGACCAGGAGCATCCACCCGTTGAACGGCACCAGGAACAGGTGCAGAGCGAAGGCCAAGCCCACCTCGGCGGCGAAGACCACGCGAGCGCGGTGGTCGCCCAAGCGAACGGCCAGGGTTCGTTTGCCCACCTCTAGGTCGCCGGGGATGTCGCGGATGTTGTTGGCCATGAGCAGCGCGCAGGCGAACAGCCCCGTTGCCACCGCCGCGATCCAGGCGTCCAGGTTCAGCTCGCCGGCCTGGGTCAGCGTGGTCCCCAGGACGGCGACCAGACCGAAGTAGATGAACACCGCCACGTCGCCCCAACCGCGGTACCCGTAGGGCCGCTTGCCCCCGGTGTAACCCCAGGCGGCGAACACCGCCGAGATGCCGATGACGATGAACCACCACTGCTGGGACAGGATGATCAGGGCGGCCCCGGCCACTGCGGCGGCGGCAAAGCACCCGAGCGCGGCGGTCAGAACCTGGCGCGGGGTTGCCGCCTTGGAGCCCACCAGGCGCAGGGGGCCCACGCGGTCGTCGTCGGTGCCCTTGATGCCGTCCGAGTAGTCGTTGGCGTAGTTGACCCCGACTTGCAGGAACAGCGCGACCAGGAACGCCAGCAGTGCCAACCTGAGATTGGCCCCGTGCATGGACTGCGCAGCGGCGGTGCCCGCGATGATCGGGGCCAGCGCCATGGGCAATGTGCGCAGGCGTGCGCCTTCAATCCACTGGGCGGCAGTTGCCACGGGTGACCTTCCTGACGTGAGGGTGCGGACCTGGTGTGCGTCGGCCGGCCAACGGATCCGCTGACCTGGCGCGCGGTGGCGCGGGGGACCGCGTCATTCTTTCACGAACCCGGTGAGACCCCGCGAAACTGCGGATCTCACGCGAACAGGGACCGGACGGCGGCCAGATCGGGCTTGCCCGTGGCCAACAGCGGAATCTCGTGGCGCGTGCGCCAGTCCTTGGGAACCGCAGCCGCCCCCGCGGCGTCGCGGACCGCCGTCGACAGTTCCCGTTCCAGGGCCTGCCCGTCCCCGGCGGTGCGGGGCACCACCAGGGCCACGATCCGCTGCCCCCACACCTCGTCAGGCAGCGCGACGACGACGGCGTCCTGGACCCGAGGGTCTTTCACCAGGACCGTCCGGACCACGCCGGCGGAGACTTTGACCCCACCCGTGACGATGACGTCGTCGGCTCGGCTGATCACGCGCAGGACCTTGCTAGAACCATCCGTGGCGAGTTCACCGAGGTCATCCGTCCGGTACCAGCGCGTGCCGTCCCCGTCGGTGAAGACGTGGCGCGCGGTCTGGTCCGGGTCGTCCAGGTACCCGTCCGTGACCACGTCCCCGCCCAGCCAGATGCGGCCGGGTTCGCTCTGGTCGCCCTGTTCCAGGTGAACCCGTACCCCGGGGAGCGGGGCGCCGTCGTACACGCAGCCCCCCGCCGTCTCGGACATGCCGTACGTGGTCACCACGCGTGCCCCGAGTTCCCGTGCCTGTTCCAAGAGCGCGGGAGAGGCCGCCGAACCGCCCAGCAGGATGGCGGTGAAGGACCGCAACGCCTGTGCCACGGCCTGGTCGGTTGCGTTCTCGGTGGCCGCGGACATCAGGCGTTGGAGCTGGGTGGGGACCAGGGACACGTACCGCGTGGGATGGGTGAGCTGCGAGCCGGCTGCCACGAACCGTTCCACGGTGAAGTGGTCTCCGGTCATGATCACGGGTTCGGTGTCCGCCAGGGCCGACCGCACCAGCACCTGAACGCCGGCCACGTAATGCGATGGGAGGCACAGCAGCCACTGTCCTGGCCCGCCCGTGTGCTCAGCGGTTGCGTCGGCCGAAGCTCTCAGGGACTCGGTGCTGAGCACGGTGCGTTTGGGGCGTCCTGTGCTGCCCGAGGTGGCGACGACGACGGCCGGACCCGGCCGGTCCAGAACCCGCTGCAGCGCGGTCAGAAGCCCTGCCGGGCCCCCCAGGGCGGTCACGGAATCCGGTCCGTCGAGGATCAGGGTGTCGGCGGGCAGCGCCGTGGAGGCCGGGGCCTGTGCGGGCTCGGGCGAGAAAGTGCCGGGCGAGAACCGTTCGGGGACCGACACGGCTTAGAAGTAGTACGGGAAGGCCGACCAGTCCGGGTCCCGCTTGCCCAGGAACGCGTCCCGCCCCTCGACGGCCTCGTCGGTCATGTACCCCATGCGGGTGGCCTCACCGGCAAAGACCTGCTGGCCGACCATGCCGTCGTCGGGCAGGTTGAAGGCGTATTTCAGCATGCGGATGGCTTGCGGGGACTGGCGGCAGATCATGGCAGCCCACTCGATGCCCACGTTCTCCAGGTCGGCGTGGTCGACCACCTCGTTGACCGCGCCCATGCGGAACATGTCCTCGGCCGAGTACTCGCGGGCCAGGAAGAAGATCTCCCGCGCAAACTTCTGCCCCACCTGGCGGGCCAGCAGAGCCGAGCCGTACCCGGCGTCGAAGGAACCGACCGTGGCGTCCGTCTGCTTGAACTTTCCGTGCTCACGGGAGGCCAGGGTCAGGTCGCACACGACGTGCAGCGAGTGCCCGCCGCCGGCCGCCCACCCGTTGACCAGCGCGATGACCGGCTTGGGCATGGTACGGATCAGGCGCTGGACCTCCAGGATGTGCAATCGCCCGGCGCGTGCGGGATCGATGGACTCCGCCGTCTCGCCTTCGGCGTAGTGGTACCCGTCGCGCCCGCGGATGCGCTGGTCCCCGCCGGAGCAGAAGGCCCAGCCGCCGTCCTTGGCGGAGGGGCCGTTGCCGGTGAGCAGGACCGCTCCGACGTCGGAGGACATACGCGCGTGGTCCAGCACGCGGTACAGCTCGTCCACTGTGCCGGGGCGGAAGGCATTGCGCACCTCGGGGCGGTCGAAGGCGATCCGGACCCACGGGAGGTCGCGTTCGACCGTGCCGTCCGCGGTACGCGCGACGCCGCGGTGGTAGGTCATGTCCACGAGGTCTTCGAAACCATCCACTGTGCGCCACTGCGTCGGATCGAAGGTCTCGGAGATCTTCTCCGGGAGCGGGTTGTGCGGGTTCTGAGCTGCGTCGGTCACGGCGTCGAGTCTAGGTGGAGTTGGTGGGTGGTGCAGGGGCCACCAGGTGACCTGTGGCCTTGGTCGGCCGTCGGGCTTCGTCGGCAACTGGTGTTGGGCTAGGCACCGGACGATGTCTGGCCAACGGACTGAACCGCGTCGAGGAATTTCTTGGCCAGAGGAGCGCCCGTGACGGAGCCGTAGTCGCCGTCCTCGACGAAAACCGAGAAGGCAAGATCGGCCTGCGCAGCGATCACCCAGGAATGCGTGCGAGGGAACCCACCTCGATCAGGGTCCGCTTCTCCGAATTCGGCCGTGCCGGTCTTGCCGATGACTTCACCGCCAGGATGGGCGTCCAGGTCTTGCAAATGCCCCTCGGTCACGACGGCGCGCATCAGGCTTCGCAGTTGGGCAGCCTCCGCTGACGTGAAGTCCGTAGACACGCTCTTGGCCGGTTTGTCCTCAGGGAGCAGCTGGGGTGTGACCGTCTCGCCAGCCGCCACACTGGCAGCAAAAATAGCCATGGCCAGCGGAGACGTCTGCACCTTGCCCTGTCCGATCATGGAGGCCGCGTGTTCGGTACCTGTTTCGTCCCGGGGGATGTTGCCCGAGTAGGCGGGGATGCCCAAGTCCCATTCAGCGCCGATGCCGAGGGCTGCACCGGCATCGGCCAGGTCGTCCTGACTGACTTCCTCATGCCGATCGATCAGCGCTGTGTTACAGCTTTGCGCGATGGCCTCCTTCAGGGAAATGTCACCTAAATGGTCGGACAGGTAGGTCCCCGCGTTGTTGAAACTGCGGCCGTCCACGGAAATGTTCTCGGTGCAGTGAACGGTGGAATCCTCCGTCAAGCCCTTGCGCAGAAGAGCCAGCGACGTCGCAATCTTGAAAGTCGACCCCGGTGCGTATTGGCCGAGAGTTGCCGTCGGATAAGCGTTGTCGTCGGGTCCGCAGGCGGCCACCAACACGTCACCCGTGGAAACTCTCACCGCCACGAGTGCACTTGGACTGTCGGTGTTGGCAATGATCTCCTCCGCGGCGCGCTGCAGCGGGACATCCAAAGTCGTTCGGAGTGGGGAGTCCGGTGCGGCGGACTGTTCCCATAATGCTTCCAGCCTTGGGGGAGTGCGTGCTCCATCCAGTTGAGACACGGTGACCCGCAATCTGTTCACGGCACGTAGTCGATCGTCGAAGGCTTCTTGGAGTCCACCTGAGCCGATCCAATCAACGCCGTCGAGTTCATCACCCGCCGTTTCCAGGTCCTCGGCGGTGGGAGTTCGGACTGAGCCAATGAGGGCCCCCGCGAAGCCTTTCGTGACTGCAAGCGGCATCGTGCGGGTCTGCACCTCATACCCGTCAATTGCTCCGGCCCGGCGACCGTCCAGCTTCAAGAAGTCTGACCGGCGCAGGGTGATGGCTTCTACGAATGCCTCATCTCCGTATGCGTGAACCTTTTCCTGGTATTCCTGCACCGGGATGTCCACGACCTCAGCCAGTTCTCGCGCTGAGGTCTCGGCATCCTCCGGGGACAGATCGGCCTTGTTGATGCCCAGTACATGCACCTCTTGATTCGAAACGATCGGGACATCGTCATTGCCCAGAATCCCCGAGCGCTCGCCGGGGATGAGTTCGAGTGCGAGTCCCTGGCCGTCCTGGAGGTCTGGGTGGACGATCGCGTCACTCCACTGCACGTTCCACGCGCCTGAATCGTCTTGGGCCAGGTCAGCTGACGAGGTGTAGCTCCAGATCTGATCAGGGTCGAGCGAGTCCCAGTCGAACTTCAGATTGGCCGTGGCCTTGGTGTCCTGAACATCCACGTTTGCCACCGTGACCCTGGGCCGCATTTCCCCGACCATCCTTAGCGAGAAGAACGCGGATGGGTCTGTGGGGGCAGGGGTCAGCGGGACATCTGTGGCATCGGCGGCTTGCAGGCCGTTGGCGAGCTTCTGGGCGGCGTCTTTCGCCCCGCGTTGGGCGCCAGACCCGCAGCCACTCAGCACAGTGATGGAAGATGCTCCTGCTCCCAGTGCGGTCAGGGTCAGGAGATGGCGGCGGGTCATGTGAATCGAGTTCGGGGCGGGGTTCATGCAGCGAATGTATGAACCCACGGAAGATGCGTCCATACTGATAATGTGGTGTTTTCAATAAGCTATGTCTTATGAGAGGCAATCGTGGCTCTGAACCGCCTCCGCCTGGCCAGCTACTTCGTGACACTGAGTGAAACCATGCACTTCGGGCAGGCCGCTGAGGTGTTGGGGATCTCCCAACCGGCGCTTTCTCAAGCCATTCGGACACTTGAGGTTGAGGTCGGGTGCCGGGTTTTCAACCGTTCCGCCGGTGGCGTTTCGCTGACGCCTGAAGGTCAGGCTGCGCTCATGAGGGCGCGCTCTCTCCTGCGAGCCGAGGCGGAGTTCATCGCTGTCGGTCAACACGCAGTTCCGGCGATGGGTCTCGCACACGAGGTTCCCGGGCTGGCGGCATCCATGCTCCTGCGGGCGCTACAACCCGTCACGGGCCGGCAGAATTCCAGCGCTCAAATCGTGAGTGATGTTCGGTCCGGGACCCTGGCTGTTGGTGTCGTCGTCTCTCCGGTGCTGATGCCCGGTGTGAAGCCTTTGTCCTCGTTCCCGGCGACCGCCACGTTGTGGGCACAATCCGGCGGAGAACCGATCCGCACTGCCGGTGAACTACGCAGTGCGGTTGTCAGTGAAATTGCCGTCGCACCGAGAGCGTGGAACCCGGCGCAGGCACAAGAAGTCCAGGATCGATTACGGCAAGCAGGTGTCATCGCCCGTAGCGTGCCGGTGGAGAACGCGGTGGAGGCTCATGACGTCGTGGCACGTGGCGGTTGTGCGCTCACGTTGGGCGGCGAACTTCCAGGCTGTGAACCGCGCATGATCGACCGAAGTCTCCTGGGTCTGAGGTTTCAACTCATCGCGCACCCCTCGATTGATGCCGATGGTGGGTGGGTCCAGGCCTTTGAAACGGCTTTTGGAGGCGACCAATGAATTGGCTGCGGGCCACCTTGGAAGCAATCGCCGACGACGCCTCAGTTGAGTTTGCAGTCAGTGCGCTGCACACCGGGTCGGGGACAACATTCGAAGTCCGAGCGGACACGGTGTGGGTGGCGGCATCGACGTACAAACTCGTGCTGGCTGCCGTATGGATCGAAGCCATCGCCCGCCAAGAGGTGAACCCCCTCCGCAGGATCGTCGTACACGGGCCGCAGATGGCCCCAGGTCCTACCGGCTTCAGCCTTTTTGAGGACCCGGTGGAGGTGAGTTATCGCGACCTGGTCCGTTCGATGTTGACCGTGTCCGACAATGCGGCTGCCCAGTTCATCTGGAGAGACCTGGGCGAGGACCTCGTGGGGGAAACCATCGCCCGGTGGGGACTGCGGGCAACACGAATCGCTGAACCACAGGAGTTGGTCACTGACGGTTGGCCGGGGCGCGACCATGACATCTGGGCAGAGCAGCGCCCCGACATGAGTGCCGGAGAATTCGACGTCAAGCTCTTCAGTCTGGCCACAGCCGCCGACCTGCGAGGAATTCTGCAACGCATCTGGACTGATGAGATAGCGAATCCGACGTGGTGCAACTGGTTGCGTGTGACCCTCGGCCAGCAACTCTTCCGGCATCGATTGGCCAGCGGATTCGCCTATGACGGCGTGGAGGTGGCGGGTAAGACCGGCACGTGGGGCCCGTACCGACATGAAGCTGGAGTGGTCACTCACCCCGGTGAGTCCCCAGTGGTGATCAGCGTCTTGACCCGGTCGGCGCGTGCAGCTCAGGAGCAGCCACTTGCCCACGCCGCCGTCGGGCGCATCGCGGCCGAGGTCGTGCAAGCCTTGCGACAGTCGCCTGCCACACTGAACCCGTGACCGACCTTCCCCTGCCCTTCGACCTCGCCCGCATCGGTGCGGGCCTGCCCGTGACCGCGATTGCGGAGGAGTTCGGCAGGGTGTTGGGCAATGGAGCCGTGATCGTCCAGGCGCCACCCGGAACCGGCAAGACGACCTACCTCCCGCCCCTGGTGGCCAACCTGCTGGGCAGCGCCCATACGGACACCGCGGGCGCGAACCTGCCGGGGCGCGTCGTCGTGACGCAGCCGCGGCGCGTGGCGGCTCGCGCCGCGGCCTCCCGGCTGGCGCACCTCAGCGCAACCGCGGTGGGGGACCGGGTGGGGTTCACGGTCCGCGGTCAGCGGGAAACCGGGTCGGCCACGGTGGTCGAGTTCGTGACCCCCGGGATCCTGCTGCTCCGCGCTCTGGCGGACCCCGACCTCCCGGGAATCTCCGCGGTGGTCCTGGACGAGGTCCACGAACGCAGCCTGGACACCGACCTCCTGCTCGGCATGTTGGCCGAAGTCCGGCAACTGAGACCGGAACTCAAACTCGTGGTCATGTCGGCCACGCTGGACACGGACCGCTTCGCGGCATCCCTGCCCGACGACGCCGGGGAACCGGCCGCCGTCGTGACCTGCCCTTCCGTACTGCACCCCTTGGAGACCCGGTGGGCCCCGTACGACGGGCCCCGGATCGACGAACGGGGCGTGACCCGAGGCTTCCTGGATCACGTCGCGGACACGACGGTCAGGGCCAGGCGAGGGGCCGGGGGCGGGCTCGGTGATTCGGATGTTCTCGTGTTCCTCCCGGGTGCCTGGGAGGTCGCCCGGGTGGCCGAACGGATCCGCGCAACCGTGGACGCGGAGGCCGTGGAGGTTCTCGAACTGCACGGGCGGATCGACTCGCGCTCCCAGGACCGCGCGGTGTCCGGCCGCGGACCGAACGAACGAGCGCGAATCGTCGTGTCCACGGCACTGGCCGAGTCCTCCTTGACGGTGCCCGGCGTGCGGATGGTCGTGGATTCCGGATTGTCGCGGGTGCCTCGGCGAGACACGGTGCGCGGCATGTCCGGGCTGGTCACGGTCGCGGCGTCCAAGGCCTCGGCGGACCAACGTGCGGGACGCGCCGCCCGCTTGGGGCCGGGGCAGGTGGTCCGCTGCCATGACGAGCGTACGTGGGCGGCCATGCCCGAACAGTCGGCTCCCGAGATCGCCACGGGTGACCTGACGGACGCGATGTTGACGCTGGCCGTGTGGGGCACGCCGCGCGGCGTCGGGTTGAGCTTGCCCGATCCCTTGCCGGAACGGGCCGCACGGGAAGCCGAGGGGGCCCTGCGAGGCCTGGGTGCGGTCGACGACGACGGTCGCGCGACCCCTCTGGGCCACAGGCTGGCTGGGGTACCCGCGGACCCGCGGTCGGCCCGAGCGCTGCTCGACGGCGCCCACCTGGTGGGTCGACGGACCGCGGCCGAGGTGGTGGCGGTCCTGGCCAGCGACCACCGTCCCACGGGTGGGGACCTGACCGGTCTGCTCACCCACCTACGGAGGAGTGACGCCGGGAGGACACGCGGCGCGGGCGATGCCCGAGCCTGGCGGCGTGAAGCGGACCGGTTGGCACGACTGAGTGGCCGGTTCGATGACCAGGACGCGTCCGTCCGTCCGCTCGACGCGGCGGCCGCAGAGGCACTGGCGACGAACCCGGACGCCGCCGTCGTCGCCCTGGCTCGCCCCGAATGGATCGCGCGCAGGGACGGGGACTCCTACCTGTTCGCGGGCGGGACCAGGGCGGGCCTGCCGAGCGATTCGGCGCTGCGCCACCATGACTGGCTCGCGGTGGCCGAGGTCTCCCGGGCAACGGGCAGAGCCGCGGCCGGGACGGGTGCCATGATCCGGTCGGCTGCACCGCTGACCCAAGAGGTCGCCGTCGCCGTCGGTGGGTCCCTGGTCGTGGACGAGGTCAGAGTGCGCTTCGCCGACGGCAAGGCCACGGCACGCCGCGTCAAGGCCGTGGGCGCCATCGAACTCTCGAGCACCCCGGTCAGGCCCGACCCGGAACAGGCCCAACCCGCCATTCGAACGGCGCTGCGTACCCAGGGCCTGGACGTCCTGCCCTGGTCGGACGGGACCGCGCAGCTACGGGCCCGCCTTGCGGCAGCACACAAGCATCTCGGGGACCCCTGGCCCGCGGTGGACGACCAGAGCCTCACCGCACGGCTGGACGAATGGCTGGCCCCGGAGATCGCAGCCGTGGCCCGCGGCGCGAGTGTGTCCCGCATTGACCTGCAGAGCGCACTGCGCCGCCTCCTGCCCTGGCCGGAGGCCACGCGGTTCGAGGAACTCGTGCCCGAACGGATCCAGGTTCCCTCCGGGGCGTCCCACCGCGTGCACTGGGACGGCGATCAGCCCGTGGTCCGCGTGAAGCTGCAGGAGTGCTTCGGGCTCGCGGAATCGCCGGGGGTCCTCAATGGCCGTGTCCCCGTCCTGTTCCACTTGCTCTCCCCGGCCGGCCGGGAACTGGCCATCACCGCGGACCTCCGGTCCTTTTGGGAGGGGCCGTACGCCCAGGTCCGGGCTGAGATGCGAGGCCGCTATCCCAAACACCCCTGGCCCGAGGACCCGTGGTCGGCCCCGGCCACGGCGCGAACGAAGTCCCGCATGTGATCCCTCCGCCGGTCCGGCGGTTGGATGAATGTGGTCTGGGTCACTGTTTCTGGGGTAGTGTAGTCCCCATCGTTTGCAAGCCCCGCGGTGAGTTCACGCATCGGATTGGTTCTCACGGCAGCGCCTCGGCGTCAGGCAGGCTCGTCCGCACACTCGCGGATTCCGGGCCTCGCGGGGCAGAACCTCCCGGGTCCGGGAGCACGCCCACGGACAGTGCTCAGACCCTGAGGTTTCTCTCTCCGGCCGGATGATCCGGCGCTCCCCTCGAACGGGTTCACGCCCGCCACCGCTTGCCCGTCACGGGCCGTTGGCACCCCGGCCGATGACGGTCGGATGGCCGAGGGGATCGAAGGTCACCCGGCGGAGCTCACAACGGGCTCACGGACTCGAGCCCCAACACGAAGGAACGATCGACATGAGCGCAACAGCCACCGAAACCCCCACCTGGACCGAGACCGACACCCAAGCAACCGGGCAGGCTCCCACCCGTCCCGCGATCGGCCCGGAACTCGCCCGCTCCTGGCTCCTGGTCAACGGGGCACAGCCCGACCGCTTCGCACCCGCAGCGGCCAGCGACGCCGATGTCGTCGTCTACGACATCGAGGACTCCGTGGCGCCGGCGGGCAAGGACCAGGCCCGGCAGGCCGTGGTCGACTGGCTCTCCGGTCTGGACGAGTCCGGCCACCGGCGCCGCGGATGGGTGCGCATCAACGGCTTCGGCACACCGTGGTGGGCCGAGGACCTGGCAGCACTCGCGGGCGTCCCGGGGCTCGACGGCGTCATGCTCGCCATGGTCGAAAGCCCCGAGCACGTGACCCGAACCGCAGAAGCCTTGCAGGACGTGAAGATCGTCGCCCTGGTGGAAACCGCACGGGGTGTCCAGGCGCTGCCGTCGATCGCCGCCGCCCGCTCCACCTACCGCCTGGGCTTCGGTCTGGGCGACTACCGGCGGGACACGGGCTTCGGGGACAACCCGCTGACCCTGGCGTACACGCGCTCGCAGTTCACGATCGCCTCCCGCGCGGCCAACCTTCCCGGACCCATCGACGGCCCGTCGGTCGGGGCGCTCGGGGCCAAGCTGGCCGAGGCCGCCGCCGTGACCGCCGAGTTCGGTATGACCGGCAAGCTGTGCCTGATGCCGGAACAGGCCGCGACCGTCAACGAAGGCCTGTCCCCGTCGCTCCAGGAGATGACCTGGGCCAGCGAATTCCTCACCGAGTTCACCGCCGCGGGCGGGGAGATCCGCAACGGGTCCGACCTGCCGAGGGTGGCCCGCGCCAACAAGATCCTGGGGCTGGCGCAGGCCTTCGGGCTGTCCGTTCCGCAGGGCTATGACGTCCATTTCGAGGCACCCACGGACACCTACCACTGCTGATTCGCAACCAACCTCACATGAACCCAAGGAAATGATTGGGGAAATATCGGCAACGGGCGGCAATACCTTGCCGCCCGTTGCGATGTTGTTGGAAACTGATGCGCGTCGGGTGGAAAGCCCGCGATGTCGGCACACGAGCCGACGACCTCGACCTCAACGAAGGGGACCTGATGTCCGAGCCGAATGCCGTAGCAACCGCACCGTCCAGCTGGTCCACGGGCACGCAGTCCGATCGACGCTCCAAGATCGGCATCGTCGGCGCCGGTGCCGTGGGCTCGTCCTTGGCCTACTTCTGCCAGATCCGCGGCATCGCCCGCGAGATCGCGATCTACGACGTCGCTGGGGACAAGGTCCGCGCGGAGGCCGCCGACCTGTCCCACGGTGCCATGTTCTCTCCGTCCACCGTTGTCACGGGATCGGATGACGTCTCCATCCTCAACGGGTCGGACATCGTGGTCATCACCGCCGGCGCCAAGCAGAAGCCGGGACAGCCGCGCCTGGAGCTGGCCGGGGCCAACGTGGACATTCTGCGTGCCCTGACGCCCAAACTGCTCGAAGCCGCTCCGGATGCCATCTACGTTCTGGTCACCAACCCGTGTGACGTGCTGACCAGCGTGTTCCGCGAACTCTCGGGCCTGCCAAAGGAACGGGTCATGTCCTCGGGCACGGTTCTGGACACCTCCCGCCTTCGCCTGCGCCTGGCCGAGGAAGCCGGTGTTTCCCCGACCTCGGTGCACGCCATGATCGTCGGCGAGCACGGTGACACCGAGTTCCCGCTGTGGTCCATCGCCAACATCGGCACCGTGCCCCTGGTCGACTGGCGGGGGGAGAACGGGGAACTGGCCTTCCCGCAAGAGGTCCGGGAGAAGATCGCCGACGAGGTCATGCACGCCGCGTACTCCGTGATCGCGGGCAAGGGCGCCACCAACTACGCGATCGGTATGGCGGGTGGCTCCATCTGCCAGGCCATTCTGGCCGACCACCACGCGGTCATGCCCGTCTCCACCATCCTGGACGACTACCAGGGCATCAGCGGAGTGGCGCTCTCCGTGCCCTCCGTGGTCGGCCGCGCGGGTGTCCTGCAGCAGCTGCCCGTGCCCATGTCCGACGGCGAGATCCAGCAGCTCAAGAACTCCGCGGAGGCGCTCAAGTCCTCCCTCAACTCCCTGGGCTTCTGACCACCCCGGGACGCAAAAGAGGCGGGCGACCGGTTACGACCGGTCGCCCGCCTTTTTTGGTTGGAGCTCCTGATCACGCCTGGGGCTTGGCCCAGGGGAGATCGGTCGAGGCCGCCCCGGAGTTGGTGGCGGCGGAATCGCCCGATCTTGCCGTCGAGGAGGCTGACGACGCAGCACCAGACGCGGCGCTCCCGGAGGCGGGTCCGATTGCGCTCTCGGTTGTTGACTCGGAGGCGGGCTCCGAGTCAGCGGGCAGGCCCCGGTGGGACATGGCCACGGCGTCGTCGAAGTGCTGATCCACGCCGGGATCCGCGCGGTAGGTGATCAACGAGACCACGACGGCGGCCACGGTGGCTGCGATGAAGCCCGGAGCCAATTCGTACAGGTCCGACCAGGGGGTGTTCGGCCAGATGAACACCACCGCGGCACCCGTGATCATGGCGGCAATGGCCCCCACGCCCGTGAGCTTGCGCCAGTACAGGGCGAGCAGGGTGATCGGGCCGAACGCGGCGCCGAACCCGGCCCAGGCGAAACCGACCAGGTTCAGGATCGATTCGGAGGGGTTGAAGGCCATGGCCATGGCCACCAGGGCGACGACGAAAACCCCGGCGCGGCTGAGCCAGAGCGAAGCCTTCGGGGACAGCGTCTCCTTGCGGAACAGCAGCGCCAGGTCCTCCACGAGCGCCGACGCCGTCACCACAAGCTGGGACGCCACGGTCGACATGATGGCCGCGAGCACGGCTGCCAGGACCAACCCCGCCAGGAACGCAGGGAACAGGCCGATGGCCGAGTCCAGGAACACGGTCTCCGCCGTCTCCTCGTTGGTCAGCGCCAGGCGGCCGGAATCGACCAGTGGAATGGCGAACAGCGCGGTGAACATGGCACCGAGCACGCACAGCAGCATCCAACCGACGCCCACACGGCGCCCCGCCACGGCGTCGTCGTGCGA
Organism: Kocuria sp. JC486; assembly: GCF_011602805.1. NCBI lineage: Bacteria > Bacillati > Actinomycetota > Actinomycetes > Micrococcales > Micrococcaceae > Kocuria > Kocuria sp. JC486. The sequence goes on from NZ_JAAOZS010000004.1 coordinate 62,985, forward strand.
GCTCAGCGCCATGAACCGGACCAGGATGTGGGGCTGGCCGAAGTAACCCAGGCCCCAGGCGATCAGGGAGATGACCACGATCAGTCCACCGGCGGCGTCGAAGTCGAACAGGTTCCACGCACCGGGGTGGACCTGGTCCACCCTCTCGACGATGCGCCCGGGGTCCCCCACCATGAACAGGACCACCACGGGGACCGTGAGCAGGGCCAGGAACATCAGTGCGCCCTGGAAGAAGTCGGTGTAGGTCGCGCCCAGGAACCCGCCGATCAGGGTGTAGAAGATCGTCACACCGGCGATCACGCACATGCCGACCAGATACGTGGTGTCGCTGTCCCACCCCGCGGTCTGTTCCAAAGCGGCACCGAAGGCCGAGGTCGCGAAGTTACCTCCGGCCACCATTCCGGAGGAGATGTAGAACGTGAAGAAGACCAGGATGACCAGACCGGACACGATGCGCAGCGCGCGGCCTCCGCGGACCAGACGGTTGCCGAGGAACGACGGCAGCGTGATGGAGTTTCCGTACTTCTCCGTGAAGACGCGCAGTCGCGGGGCCACGATCTTCCAGTTGACCCACGCACCCACGGTCAGGCCGATCGCAATCCAGGCCTGGACCATGCCACCCATGTAAAGGGCGCCCGGAAGACCCATGAGCAGCCAGCCGGACATGTCAGATGCTCCCGCGGACAGGGCCGCCACGGCAGGCGGCAAGTTGCGCCCGCCGATCATGTAGTCGTCCTTGTCCTGGGTCTTCAGAGATGCCCAGACACCCACGCCCAGCATCGCGGCGAAGTACAGGCCGATGGCGGCAAGCATCCACCAGAAGCCTGAGCCGAAGTCAACCATGTGATTCCTTTCGTCGTCGGTCTACGGCTGGACGCCGGAGTCCGAGAGTTTTCCGGGAGGGTGGAAGACCCACGGGCCGCCCGTGAGATCGAGCAGAGTGAATGAGTCCAGGACATCCGATGCCGTGGCGACGGAGCCGGGGAGCCCGAGGGACCGACCGATCCACCCCATGACGTCCGGCACGCCGAATCCCGCCGCTTGTAGGTCCTCCAGGGTTACAGCTCCGTCGCGCTTTGCCAAACGCGCACCCTCTGCGTTGACGACCAGGGGGACGTGGATGTATGTGACCCGGGGCAGGGACAACAGGTCCGCGAGATGTGCCTGCCGGGGTGCGGACAGCAGCAGGTCGTCGCCGCGAACCACCTGGTCGACACCCTGGTGGGCGTCGTCGACCACGACCCCCAAGTTGTAGGCGGGGCGCCCGTCGTTGCGCAGCAGCACCATGTCGTCCACGGTTCCGGTCACCTGGCCCGCGAACCGGTCCACCACGGTGACCTCCTGCGCCTGGGCCCGGAGGCGGACGGCCGGTGGCCGGTCGCGGCGTCGTCGCTCCCGTTCGGCGGCGGAAAGGTCCCGGCAGGTGCCCGGGTAGGCGCCCGGTGCCCCGTGCGGTGCGCCGCCTGCCGCTGCGATTTCCGCCTGGATCTCGCGGCGGGTGCAGAAGCACTCGTAGGTCAGTCCGCGCCGCGTCAGGTCCGCGACGACGGCGCGGTGCTCCGGTTCGCGATCGGACTGCACCACCACCGGCGGGTCCCAGTCGAGTCCGACGGCCTCGAGGTCGGCGAGCTGACGTTCGCGGGCCCCCGCACGCACACGGTCCAGATCTTCGATGCGTAACACGAAACCTTTTCCGGCGGCGCGGGCGAAGGCCCACGCCAGGACGGCGGTCCGGAGATTCCCGATGTGAAGGTCACCGGAGGGGGACGGTGCGTATCGCCCCACACCACATCCCGGACGGGAGTCCGGGCCGGGGGCGCGGGTGATCTCGGTCATGGCCCACACCGTACGTCAGTTCACAGATCCTGTGCTCGGGGGCCGTGCCGTACCCTGTCACGGTGATCACCATCAACGAGGTCGGACGCGACGTCCACGTCATCACCACGGAGAACTGGAGACTGAACTCCGGTTTGATCGTGGGGCAGGGACGTGCCCTGGTGATCGACACGGGCGCCGGCCCCCGCCAGGGGCGCGCCATTCTGGAGACGGTCCGCAAGGTCACCCAGCTGCCACTGGTCGTGCTGAACACCCACGCGCATTTCGACCACTACATGGGCAACGCGGTCTTCCAACGAGCGGGTGCCACGGACTTCTGGGCACACCGCGCTGCGGCCCAGGCCATCGAGACCTACGGCGACTACCAGAGGTCTTTCGTGGGGGTGCTGGAACCCGAAATGGGGGAGGGCACCGGCCTGGACACGCGCATCGTGGTCCCCACCCGCCACCTGCCCGGAACCGGCCGCCGCCCGGCCCTGACCCGCATCGACCTGGGCGACCGACAGGCTCTGGTCTTCTCCCTGGGGCGGGGTCACACGGACAACGACGTGCTGGTGGGTGTCGACGACGTCGTCTTCGCCGGGGACGTCGTGGAACAGGGCGCCGACCCGTCCTTCGAGGACTCGTTCCCCGAGGACTGGGTGGGGGCCCTGGAGCAACTGGCCGATCTGGAGCGGTACCGCGTGGTGGTCCCCGGACACGGACTGCCCGTGGACCACGCCGACGTACGTGTCATGGCCGCGACCATGGCCGGAGCGGTCGAACGGATCCGAGCCATGCAGGCACAGGAGCCCGCAGAAGGGTCATCGGGCCCGGTCACCGCCTCCATGTTCCGATTGCCCTACGGCGCCGGGGCCTCCCGCATCCTGCTGGACCGGCTCAGCCTGCTCGATGCCGAGGCCGAAGCGCTCGCGCAGTCTGGTGAGCACACACCAGACTGACACCCAGAATCGCGGCACCGCCCGTTGCAAGGGCCAGGCCGTCGATCGCCACCGTTTGCATGGCCGCCATGCCCGCGGCTGCGGCGGCCAGCGCCAGGATCCCCAGGATCAAGCTGCCCAGGGCGCGGCTGGCGCGCCAGCGCTCCGGTCGGATCAGACAGCGCAACAGCAACGCACCCAGGATGCCCCAGCAGGCCACCACCAGAATGGAGACCACGGCGTCCATCGGACGGTGCCAAGAATTCAGCACCGTTGCCACTCCGGCCAGGGTGGTGGTGAGCGCTCCCAGGAAGGCGACGACCGTGCGTCCCCGCGCGGGAGCGACCATGACGGCGATCATCGCCGCGACGGCCGCGGCCGCGGTGTGACCCGAAGGCAGCGAGTTCATGGCCGATTCCTGGATCCCCAACTGTGCCTTGTGCAGGAATTCACGCTTGAGCAGTTGGACCGTGACCACCGCGCCGAGCCCACTGACCAAACCCACCAACAGGGGCCTCCAACGGCGAGCGGCCAGGGCGAAGATCAGAGTCAGCACGCCCCAGAACACGCACACGATGACCGGGAGCATATCGATCCACGGCGCCCATGACGTCGACAGCGTGGCCAGCGCCTTCTCACCCTCCTGCAGGGCCAGTTCGTCGGCCCACTGTCCGGGAACGGTCCGCAGCGCGTAGTAGGCGACGCCGACTGCTGCCGCCAGCAGGAATACCGCCCGCAACAACTGGCCCATGAAGATCCCGAAGGTGAGATCCCGGCTCGGCACACGGGGCGCTGCCTGCTGTGCCGTGGCCGGGTAGGCCCCCGGTCCGGCCGTCTGGGCGGGGTACCCACCGGATCCGTCGCCGGGGCCCCGGCCGGGGGCGGTGTACGGACCGGGGCGGGACGTGGCACCCGTGCGGGCCACGTCGTCGCGGGGAGCCGGCGCGGGTGTTGGTTCCTGCCGCGCCGTGGGAGCGGTGTCCTGCCACGGCGCGGTCTCGATGGGTGCGGTGGCAGGATCCGGGGAGAGGTCGTAGCGCCTGCCACCGTCCTTGACCGAGGGCATGGGGCGCGTCACGGAGGGGTCGGAGGAGGCACTGATCGTGTCCGTCCGGTCGTTGGTATGCGCCGATCGGGTGGTGTGAATGGCCTCCGTCGGCTGCTCACGGTTGCGATCCGCGTTCGACTCGCCGTCGGGGTCTCTCTCGGCGGGAATGTACGTCACTGACTTCCTCCGGTTCGGGCTCTCCGGTGGTCGGTGCGAACCCTGGGGTCTGCGACCTTGCACGGTTGGTGCGGAGGTCGTCGGGAAACTGGCACTGGGAAATTCGTTCGCAACAGTCTGACAGGCCAGGCTCGGTACAACCTGAATCCCGAGCCTTGTCGACGGCGTTGTCTGTGTGCCAGCTGAAGAGGGCCTGGGCAAGATCGCGGTGGAGTCCGGCATAGGGTGTGCTCATGACCGACCTGCCCACCGTTACCCCTTCTCCCGGCCTTCCTCCCGTCGGGCTCGAAGACGTCCTGGACTGCGCCGTCGTCGTGCGCATTCCCTTGACGGTCAGGTTCCGTGGTGTGACCGAGCGGGAGGCGGTGCTGATCCACGGTCCCGCAGGGTGGGGCGAGTTCGCGCCGTTCCCCGAGTACGACGACGCCGAGGCACTGGCCTGGTACCGGGCCTGTCTGGAAGCGGCCTGGTCCGGCTTTCCGGAGCCGGTCCGCGCGTCGGTCCCGGTCAACGCCACCGTCCCGGCCGTCGAGGCGGCACGGGTGCCGAAGGTCCTGGAGGGCTACGGGCACGGGATCGAGGCCGTCAAGGTTAAGGTCGCCGAGGCCGGGCAGACCCTCGAGGACGACGATGCGCGGGTGGCCGCCGTCCGGGCAGAACTCCCCGGGGCCAAGATCCGGGTCGATGCCAACCAGGGGTGGACCGTGCCGGAGGCCGTCGAAGGCTTGCTGCGCCTGGCTCGGCACGACCTTGAGTACGCCGAGCAGCCGGCCGCAGGGATCGACGGGCTGTACGCCGTCCGTGAGCAACTGCACAGCAGGGGAGTGCCGGTGCCCATTGCAGCGGACGAGTCCGTGCGGAAAGCGGAGGACCCGATCGCGGTGGCCCGGGCGGGCGCTGCGGACCTGGTGGTGGTGAAGGTAGCCCCCCTGGGTGGGGTCCGCCGTGCACTGTCCGTGGTGGAGCAGGCCGGGCTGCCCGCTGTCGTGAGCTCTGCCCTGGACACCAGCGTGGGGCTGCGTGCCGGGGTCGCCCTGGCGGCCGCTTTGCCGAACCTGCCGTACGCCTGCGGCCTGGGAACGGGCGCGCTTCTGGCCGAGGACGTCACCGCTTTCCCGCTGCGGCCCGTGAACGGGGAGTTGAGGGTGGATGCGTTCGACCCGGATTCCGTGCACCCCGACCCGGTTCTGCTGGAAGGGCCTCGGAGGGACTGGTGGGTCGATCGCGTGCGCCGCGTGCACGAGTTGATGGAGCATGGCTCCGCCCGCTGACCAGTGGTGATGGTTGCCCGTTGTTCACCTGCGGTTGGTGCGGTGTGGGGTTTCACCTCACCGCGGGGGACTTTTATGGGCGCCGTCGTGACAAGTCCTGTCAACGGGAGGTGCCCGGCTCAACCGCCAGGGCACGGACGAAGGGGAACCATGAACCGGATGCTATTGCCCATGCTCGGTCACACGAACGGGAAGCGGAGTCCGCTGACCTGTGCCTTGAAATGCGGCTCACAGTGCACCAAGCCACTGTGCAACACCTCCTCCAACCAGAGCTTCCGGGAGGTTGCCTCCACGGCCATGTCGCGCCGCGCCGCACTGGGGCTCGGGGCTGCCGCCGCGGTCACCGTGGGCGTCACCGTGACGGGAACCCGGACCGAGGCCCAGGCCACCTTCGCCTACTGGGGAGCGAGCCACGGGGCCCTGGACTTCGAGCCGATCGAGTCCGTCGCGGCAACGGTGGACGATCTCAACGTCCCGGCCGGATACGGTTGGTCGCCCATCGTTCGCTGGGGTGACCCCTTGTTCAACGACGCGCCGGAATTCGATCCCAGGAACCAGACCCCGGAGGCCCAGGCCAAGCAATTCGGGTTCAACAACGACTACCTGGACATCATCCCCGACGCCGACGGCACCACCGGCGTGCTCGTGTGCAACCACGAGTACACCAACGAGAACCTGATGTTCCCCGCCGATCAGCGTGAGGACCTGGAGCACACCGCCGCCGTGGCCATCGCCGCCCACGGCATGGCGGTCGTGGAGATCACCCGCGAGGGCGCCGGAAAGCCGTGGACGTACGTCCGGGGAGGCGCGCGGAACCGCCGCATCACCGCCGACACCCCGTTCACGGTGGACGGCCCGGCGGCCGGCTCCGACCTGCTCAAGACCGTCGCCGACCCGGAGGGCAAGACGGTCCTGGGTACCCAGAACAACTGCTCGGGTGGCGTGACCCCGTGGGGCACGGTCCTGTCGGGTGAGGAGAACATCCAGAACGTGCTCTCCGGCCCCGAGACCACGGAGAACACGCGGTACGGCCTGCCCACCGAGCCCCCCGAGCGCCGCTGGGACCTGGTGGACCCGCGATGGGACGGCAACAACGAAGGGTACGAGAACGAGGTCAACCGGTTCGGCTACGTCGTGGAGATCGATCCGTCCGATCCGTCCTCCACGCCCGTCAAGCACACCGCCCTGGGGCGCTTCAAGCACGAAGGCGCCAACGTCTACGTGGCCGGTGACGGGACCGTGGTCGCGTATTCGGGCGACGACGAACGCTTCGAGTACCTGTACAAGTTCGTGGCCGAGGACAAGTACGTGGAGGGCGACCGCGCCCACAACATGACGCTGCTGTCCTCCGGGGACCTGTACGTGGCCAAGTTCACGGGCAACTCGGAGGGTGAGATCGACGGATCGGGCCGGCGGCCCGCCGACGGCGCTTTCGACGGCAAGGGCGAATGGCTGCCCCTTGTGGTCGACGGCGAGTCCAAGGTCGAGGGCATGGCGGTGGACGAGGTGCTCGTGTTCACCCGCCTGGCGTCCGACAAGGCCGGGGCCACCAAGATGGATCGCCCCGAGGACGTGGAACCGAACCCGCACACCGGCAAGGTCTACGTTGCCTGCACCAACAACACCAAGCGCGGCGAACCCGGCAAGGCCGGCGCCGACGAGGCCAACCCGCGGACCAACAACCGCGACGGCCACGTCATCGAGCTCACCGAGGACGATCCGAACAGCGCCGGAACCACGTTCCAGTGGGACATCCTCATGGTCTGCGGTGACCCCGCCAAGGACTCCACCGCGTACTTCGCGGGATTCCCCACGGACAAGGTCTCGCCGATCTCCTGCCCGGACAACCTGGCCTTCGACTCGCAGGGGAACCTGTGGATCTCGACCGACGGCGCACCGAGCACGATCGGGTTCAACGACGGTCTGTTCCGGGTGGAACTCACCGGTGAGAACCGGGGCCGGACCCAGCAGTTCCTCTCGGTTCCCCAGGACGCCGAGACCTGCGGACCGGTCATCCACGACAAGGACGACATGGTCTACGTCTCCGTCCAGCACCCCGGGGAGGACGGTTCCTTCGAGGAGCCCCGTTCCTACTTCCCCGACTACGTGCTGCCCACCCGCGAGGGCGAAGGTCAGTTCGGGTTCGCCCGTCCGTCCGTGGTCCAGGTGTTCCCCGTCAAGAAGGGGAAGGACCCGTTCGGCAAGGGCAAGGGCAAGGGCAAGGGCAAGGGCAACGGGCCGCGCGGACCGAAGCAGGAGAGCTACCGGGGCAAGGCCACGGAGGAACTGCGGAACAAGGCCCGCAAGGCTCCGCGCACCTACGCGGAGGACTGAGCCCCGATTGTCCGGCCCTGATCAGCCCTACCCTGCCCGGGAGGGCTGAGAGGTCGGAACGTGTGAGAACGGGGGGGGGGGGGGGGGGGGGGGGGGGGGGGGGGGGAACCCCCCCCCCCCCCCCCCCCCCCCCCCGCCGTTCTCGACCAACTGGTCGGTGCCGGTGCCCGGCAGTTCTTCTTCGCACCCGGATCCCGGTCGGCCCCGTTCGTGTACGCCGCTGCCTCCCGCGACGGCGGTGACCTGGCGACCCACGTGCGTCTCGACGAACGCTCGGCGGGATTCCACGCACTCGGTGCTGCCCGCGCGACGGGGGCGCCCGCCGTCGTCGTAACCACGTCGGGCACCGCCGTGGGCAATCTCCTGCCCGCCGTGATGGAGGCAGACCACGCAGAGGTGCCGCTGGTTCTGCTCACCGCCGACCGGCCGCCGGAGTTGCGGGGCACGGGGGCCAACCAGACCACGCGGCAGCCGGGGATCTTCTCGGATCACGTGCGGGCCGCCGTCGACGTCGTGGTGGAACCGGGGTCGGGGGAGCGCGAGACGACGGCCGCGGTGGCTCGGGCATTCGAATCGGTGGTGGCCGCACTCACGGGTGACGGAGGAACTCCACCGGGCCCCGTGCACGTCAACGTGGCCCTGCGGGAACCGCTGCAACCACCGCTGGGGGAGGGCGTCCAGTCCCGGACGGCACCCGACGAAAGGTCCCGGTGCTCCGGTCCGGGCCCCACGCCGTCCTTCGCCGTGGACGTCCCCTCCGGTGTCTGGGCCGCGTCGAAACCACCCACCAGAGTCGCTCGGAGCGTCGTCCTGGCCGGCGACGGCGCGGGTCCCGCGGCGGCCGAACTGGCCGAGTTCCTGGGCCTCCCGCTGTTCGCCGAACCCTCTTCGAACGCCCGGTACGGTCCCAACGCGGTGGGCCCGTACCGGCTCCTCCTGGAGTCCGAGCTCGGGGCCGGCATCGAACGCGTCCTGCTCGTGGGGCGCCCCACCCTGTCCAGGCCGGTCGGTCGCCTGCTGGCACGCCCCGACGTGCACACCGCGGCCTGGCAGCCGCGTCCGGTGGCGTGGTACGACGACGGCCGTCGTCGGGAGACCGTGCTGCGCACCTCGGACGAGGTCCTGGAGTTCACCGGGTCCGGCGGAGCGGATTGGTTGCCGGCCTGGCAGGACCTGGCGGCTCGTGCCGAGGAGTCACTCGCCGCCGAACTCTCCCGGCGGACCGTACCGGGTCACCTCCCCGGGCCCGTGGTGGCTCGGGAGGTCTGGCGGACCGCAGCCCGTCATGCGTCGGTGCTGGTGGCGGGTTCCTCCAATCCCGTGCGGGACCTCGACCTTGCGGCCGAGCCCGCGCGCGGCCCGCTCACCGTCCTGGCGAACCGCGGTCTGGCCGGCATCGACGGGACGATTGCGACCGCAGCCGGTGCCGCATTGGCAACGGGTTCGCCCGTGCGCGTGCTGCTCGGGGACCTGACCTTTCTACACGATGCGGGATCACTTCTGCACCTGGCCGCGGAGCACCGCCCCGACCTCCAGCTCGTGGTGCTCGACGACCGCGGCGGGGGGATCTTCTCGACCCTCGAGCACGGAGCGCTCGGGGAGGAACCGGCATGGTCGGCAACGGTGGAACGGTTCTTCGGAACCCGGCCCGAAGTCGGCCTCCGCGCCCTGTGCGCTTCGTACGGGGTCCCGGCAACCGCGGTCTCGGATCTTGCGGGGTTGCGTGACGCGCTGTCCGCGCCAGTCAAGGGGACTTCCGTGATTCTCGTGGCGGCCTCGCGGGAGAGCCTGCGGGATCTGCACGCCGCGATCGCGGGAGAAATTGGGAAGTTGTGAGGTCGCACAGTCTTCCGGGGTCCGGCCCCAGCTTCTGAACGCACACGGTCCGGGGCTGGTTCGTCGACGTCGACGAACCAGCCCCGGACCGTGTGCGAGCGGGCTCGGCTGATTTCAGCTCAGTGACACTCGAAGCAGCGGCGCTCAGGCCACGGGCTGGCGTTCCTTGTCCCGGGCCACCTGCTCCTTGGCGCGGGCGACCGCCTCGCGTTCGATCAGGTAGGTGTTGTGCTTGCGCGGGACCAGGAAGGTGACCACGGCGCCCACCAGCGCCACGGCCGCGAAGGCGTAGAACTGTTCGGTGGCACCCAGCCCCGCCGCCACGAGCCACCCACCGATCAGCGGGCCGAACACGCCGCCGGCCCGGCCGATGGTGGCGCAGGCGGCCACACCGGCACCGCGGGATTCGGAGGTGTAGTAGTTCGACTGGAAGCCGTAGACGAGCACCTGGGTGCCCAGGATGCCGATGTCGGCCACACCGATGAACAGGAACAACAAGCTCAGCGGGAACTGGAACGTCATCAGGACCAGCGAGATGGCAGCCAACGCGAAGGTCGTGGCGATCATGTTCTGCGGCTTGCCGTTGCGGTCCGCCGCGCGGGCGGCAATCAGGCCACCGACCACGGCCGCACCGTTGAGCACGAACGGGAACCAGAGCTTCTGGTCCGCGTAGCCGTAGGACTCCATGATCCGCGGCAGCCAGGTGTTCATGCCGTAGGTCAGCAGGAGCCCGGCGAAGGACATCGTGGCCATCAACAGGGTGGCCAGGCCGAACTCCCGGGTGAACAATGCCAGGTAACCCGTGCGCTTGGGCACCGTGGTGGCGCGGCGGACGGCCAGTTCGTCCTCGAGCGGGACGCCGGTTTCCCGGGCGATCTCGATGGCGCGTTCTTCCTGACCGCGGGAGAGCAGCCAGCGGGGCGACTCAGGCAACTTCATGGCAGCCAACGGGACCAGGAACAGGATCGGGGTCGCCCCGATCAGGAACAGGCCGCGCCACCCGATCATCTCGCCCAGGGAGATGCCGCACAGGGAGGCGAACATGCCGCCCGCCGGGACACCCGAGTAGACGATGGCGTTGAACAGTCCGCGCTTGTCCTTGGGTGCGAACTCCGCGATGGTCGGGCCGGCCGTGGCGATCACCAGGCCCAGGCCCAGGCCGGTGACGAAACGCATCAGACCGAAGGTGAAGACCGTGCCGGTCAGCGCGGTGACGGCCATGCCGATCGAGAACCAGGCGATGCCGATCATCAGCATCTTCTTGCGCCCGAGAATGTCACCGATGAACCCGGAGGCGAAGGAGCCCAGCAGCACGCCGATCAGGGCAAGGGATCCCAGGGTCCCGGCCGTGCTGGGGGTCAGCTGACCGATCTGGGACGGGTCGTTGAGCAGGGTCGGCATCACGGTGCCGTAGACGACGAGGTCAAAGCCGTCGAAGATCAGCGCGAGGCACGCGATCGTCGCGACCCATACCGCGGTTTTCATCTCCAACCGGCGGTCCTCTGTCACGAGGGTATTGATGGTGGACATCTCTGCCAGGTCCTTTCGATCAGCAGGAGGGGTGCTCTCGATCGTGACAGGGATGTGATTCAGCTCATATTGGGGGAACGCCCGGTCATTCGCCAGGGTCTGATTAAGCATAAATCACCTATAGGTTGCGGGTGATTCATAGGTTTGGCGGTCTTCTGTGGTGCGGGTTGGGCACACACCGCTGGAAGCTGTGCCGGGTCAGCTCTCGGGGTGATCGACGGCGGTCGGGTTCAGCACGCGGGACAGGAAGGTCTTGGTACGTTCGTGCTGCGGCGCGCCGATGACCTCATGGGCAGGGCCCTCTTCCACCACGACTCCGCCGTCCATGAACGCGACCCGATCGGCCACGTCGCGGGCAAAGCTCATCTCGTGGGTGACCACCAGCATGGTCATGCCCTCCCTGGCCAGATCGCGCATGATCGCCAGGACGTCACCCACGGTCTCCGGGTCCAGGGCGGAGGTCGGCTCGTCGAAGAGCATGAGTTCCGGGTCCATGGACAGGGAACGCGCGATCGCCACGCGCTGCTGCTGTCCACCCGAAAGCTGTCCCGGCGCGTTGTCTGCCTTGTCCGAGAGTCCCACGCGGTCCAGGTTGTGCAGGGCGACCTTCTTGGCCTCTGCATCGGAGCGGCCCAACACCTTGCGCTGGGCGATGGTCAGGTTGCTCAGCACGGACATGTTGGGGAACAGGTTGAACTGTTGGAAGACCATGCCCACGCGGCGGCGCACGGCGTCGATGTCGACGTCGGGATCCGTCACCTCGACATCGCCGACCCGGATCACGCCCTTCTGCGGGGTCTCCAAGAGGTTGACACAACGCAGCAGCGTGGACTTGCCGGAACCCGACGGGCCGATCAGGCACACGACCTCGCCGGGGGCGACGTCGAGCGAGATCCCCTTGAGGACGTCCAGCGAGCCATAGGACTTGTGGAGTCCGTCGATCGTGACGGAGGCGGGGTGCGCCTCACCGACCGGCGCGGCCGAGGTGGAGGTGGAAGTCGACTTGTTCACGGCTTGCTCCTACTTGCGTGCCGAGCGGGCGTCGGCGCGCTGCTCGAAGTACCGGGCCAGCAGGCCCAACGGAATGGTGATGATCAGGTAGCAGACACCGGCCAGGACCAACGGGGTGAGGCCGGCACCCGTGCCGGAGATCGCCTCTCGACCGAACTTGGTCAGCTCGTACTGGGACACGGTCATGCCCAGCAGGTAGACCAGCGAGGAGTCCTTGGCCAGCAGGATGACTTCGTTGGTCAGGGGCGGCAGGACGATGCGCAGGGCCTGGGGAATGATGATCGTGAACATCGCGCGGGCGTGGCTCATGCCCAGGGAACGGGCGGCCTCGTACTGGCCCTTCGGCACCGCCTGCAGGCCGGCGCGCAGGGACTCGGCGATGTAGGCCGCCGAGACCAACCCGAGGGCCAGCATGACGGTGACCAGGTTGTTGAACCGCACCTGGAAGGCCAGGGGGACACCGAAGCCCAGTGCCAGGAAGACCAGCAGGGCCGGGACCCCGCGGAAGAGTTCGATGTAGAGCGTCGCGATCCACCGGTAGGGGGCCACCGAGGACAGGCGCATGAGGGCCAGCAGGATGCCGCCGGACATGCCGGCGGCAAAGCCCAAGGCCGTGTAGATGAGCGTGTTCTTGAGCGCCACCGTGACGATTTCCGGGAACTGCTGGGCCATCACGGACGGGTTGAGAGCGCGCGAGATCAGGGTGTTCCAGTCCGCGATGAACACCAGGGCCACCACGATCACGGCCAGCAGTCCGTACTGGACTCCCCGTGAGATCTGGGCCCTCTTGCGGGCGGTCATTGCCATGTCGGATGGTTTCCTTCTCTTGCTGCTCTTGCCGGCACTTGCTGCTTACGGATGGCGCCCTTGCCAGTGTGGCGTCCACGGCGGCAGATGGGCGTGGACGCCACACGAGGCAGTCATCACTGGTCGTTGACCGGGATCCACTTCTCGGTGATCTCGTCCATGGTCCCGTCGTCCTTGACCCGCTCGATCGTCGAGTTCACGGCCTCGAGCATCGCGGTGTCACCCTTGCGAACGGCCACTCCGAACTGGTCGTCGGCTGGAACCTCCTCGACCACCACGAAGTCCGGGTACTCCTCGGAGTGCTGGGCGATCGGGACCAGGTCGTCCAGCACGGCGTCCACGCCGCCGGATTCGAGGTCCTGGAACATCAGGACGTCCTCGAACTGCACCGAGTTCAGGCCCAGTTCCTTGGCCTTGGAATCGCCGGTGGTCTGCTGCATGACGCCCACGCGGGCCTCGGAGTCGATCGCGTCCTGGACGGATTCGATGTCCGAACCCTTCTTGACCACCAGGCCGAGCTGGTTGTCGAAGTACGGCTCGGAGAAGTCCATGACGGACTTGCGTTCGTCGGTGATCGTCAGGGCCGACGTGACGATGTCGCACTGCTGGGTGTCCAGTGCTGCGCCGGAGACCATGGTCTCGAACGGCAGGGTCACGTTGTGTACCTCGAGGTCGTTGTCCTTGGCGATCTCCGCTGCCAGGTCCATGTCCAGGCCCACCATTTCGCCGTCCTTCTCGGACTCGAACGGGGGGTAGTTGGATTCCGAGCAGACCGTGAGCTGGCCTTCGTTGATGGTCTGCAGTGAGCCGTCCTCGCCATCACCGGTGGTGGAGGTGCAGCCGGTGAGGATCAGCATGCCGGTCGCGGCGGCACCGAGGAACACGCGGGAATTGATCGCGTTCACAGGCCCATCCACTCCTTGCGCATGGTCTCCATCGTGCCGTCCTCGTTGACGCGCTCGATCGTGGAGTTCACGGCGTCGAGCATCTGGGTGTTGTCCGTGCGCACTCCCACGCCCAGCTGTTCGCCGTTGGACTGCTGGTCGACGAGCTCCAGGTCGGGGTTGTCGGCGGCACGGGTGCCCAGTACGGAGACATTGCCGATGACGGCGTCCACGCCACCGGTCTCGAGCTTCTGCAGCATGAGTTCGACGTCCTCCTGCTGCTCGAAGTTCAGGTCGTTGTCCTCGGCGTAGGTCTGGCCCGTGGTCGCCTGCTGCACGGCCACGGTGGAGTCGCCGATGTCGTCGAAGGACTTGATGTCCGAATCCTTGGGGACCAAGAGGCCCAGTTCGTCGTCGAAGTACGGCTCGGAGAAGCTCATGGCCGACTTACGGGCGTCCGTGATGGTGATACCGGAGATCGCGACGTCGCACTTGTTGGTGGACAGGTCCGCGCCGGACTCGATGCCCTCGAAGCCCGTCTGGATGACCTTCTTCTCCACACCCAGGTCGGCCGCGATCTCGTCGGCGAGATCCATGTCGAAGCCGACGACCTCGCCGTCGCGTTCGAACTCGAACGGCTGGTACGGGGTGTTGGCGCACACGGTCAGGGCACCATCCTCGACCAGGGGGACCCCGGACTCGGACTGGGCTTCCCCGGTCGTGGAGGTGCAGCCGGCCAAGACCAGGGCGGTGGCCCCCGCGGCCGCGAACAGTGTGGAGGAGTGGCGGGTTCTCATGGGATACCTCGAGGTCGGTGTGGTGTGGGCAAGGGACAGGCCCGGGCCGGAGCGCGCCGGGCGGGAGCGCCTGCCGGAGGGGGTCGTCGCCCGAACGACCTCGGGCGTGGGGCCCGTCGTGGTGGTCAAGCGGTACAACGATCGCGTTAATGGTACGCGCCGTGCCGTTACGCGGATGTCACGGGGCGACTGTGACTCCCGCGTGACAGGGTTTCTCCCACGTCAGGATCGTGGCGTGACGCCCAAGGCGTTGAGTACCGGTCGCAGTTTGGCTCGAGTCTCGGCCAGTTCCTCCGCGGGAACGGATGCTTCGACGACGCCGCAGCCCGCGTAGACCTGTGCCGTGTCCGCGGTGCGTCGGACCCCTCCGCGCAGGGCGATGCCGAAGTCCCCGTTGTGGCGGGAGTCCAGCCAACCGACGGGTCCCGCGTAGAGGCCTCGGTCCAGACCCTCCAGGCGGGCGATGGCCTCGGCCGCCTCGTGGGTCGGCGTGCCGCACACGGCGGCGGTGGGATGGACGGCTTCCACCAGTTCCAAGGCCGAGGGCACGGTGCCGTCCGGGCCCGGGGTGAGATCGGCCGAGACGTCCGAGGCGAGGTGCCACACGTTGGGCAGCTCCAGCACGAACGGGTCCGTGGAGGATTCCACCTCCTCCGTGTAGGCGGCCACGGAGCCCAGGAGGGAACCGATCGCGAACTCGTGCTCGGCCCTCTGCTTGGGGTCCTCGAAGAGGTTGCGCCGGGCCCACTCCGACCCCGGGATCCCCTCGGGGGCCGAGGCACGGTCCAGGGTCCCGGCCAGGACACGGGCGTGCAACGTGCCGTCCAGGACGCGGACCAGGCGCTCCGGGGTGGCGCCGAAGAGTGTGTCGGCGTGCCGGTCCTCGTGGTCGGCGATCCGTACGCAGTAGGTCCAGCAGGTGTCGTAGTCGGCGGCCAGACGGCGCAGCGCCCGCGTCAGGTCCAACGGCTGCCCGTCACCCTCCACGGTCACGGCGCGGGCCAGGACCAGCTTCTCGAGTTGTCCGTCCCGGATGAGTTGGACACCCTCCTCCACGGAGGCGCACCATGTCCGGGCTGCGGCCTCGTCCTCGACCGCGTGGGGGTTCGAGCCCGAGCGTGAGTCCGGGTCTGAGCCCGGTCCTGAGGTCGTGTCCGCGTCCGGGGCGAGGGCTTCGGGGGCGCCTGCGGGCAGGACCGTCGGGACCAGCCGGTTCCAGGCCTCCGCCACGTCGGCGATGGTCAGCTCGGGCGCCGTGGAGACCAGGGTGACCCAAGCGCCGTCGTGGTCGTGGCCGATCACCAGTTCCGGCAGGACCAGCCCGGAGGCGGCGGTGGACGTGCGCGCGAAGGCGAAGGCCCCGAAAGCCACGGGGCCGGTGGCCGAGCGGGAGAGCGGGTCCACGATGCTCAGACCCGCCGTGAGTTCGTCCCACCACGCGCGAGCGCCGGTGAATCGGTCGTCTCCGGTGACCACCACGTTCGCCGCCCGCCCGAAGCCGATGAGCCCCAGGCCGCCGATGGTCCACACGCTCGCGTCGTCCGCGGTCAGCAGTCGTCGGAGGTCAGGGTTGGCCGCGAAGTCGGCGGTGACGGGCGAACCCGGGTGGGCGGCAACCTCGGCGAGGTCGACGGTCAGGCTCGAGCGAAGAGCGGCGGCCGGGGACGCGGTGACCGGGGAACTCGTGGCGTCCTCGGGAGTGGTGAACGGATCGGAAGTGGGCATCCCGGCCAGTGTAGGCCGGGGGAAGGCGGCTCGATCACGCCTGCCGTCGCGGTCGGCGTCCAGATCAATGCCGCATCGGTGCCGCATCGATGCGGCATCAATGCCGCCGTTCGATCAGTGCCACAATGGCAGCGTGAACCGAGCAGACCTGAACAAGCGCAAAGATGCCGTCACCGCCATGTTCGACCAGGTGGCCCCGCGGTACGACCTGACCAACGACGTCCTGTCCCTCGGCCAGACCCGCGGCTGGCGGAAGGCCGTGACGGAGGCGGTGGGGGCCGTTCCCGGTGAATTCGTGCTGGATCTGGCAGCCGGGACGGGCAAGTCCTCCGAGCCGTTCGCGGACGCGGGCGTGAAGGTCGTCGCCGCCGACCTGTCCCTCGGCATGCTGCAGGTCGGACGTTCCCGCCGCCCGGACATCGAGTTCGTACAGGCCGATGCGACCATGCTCCCGTTCGCCGACGACTCCTTCGACGCCGTCACGATCTCCTACGGACTGCGCAACGTGGAGGGGTACCACCGCGCCCTGCACGAGATGTACCGCGTCACCAAGCCCGGCGGCCGCCTGGTCATCGCCGAGTTCTCCACGCCTACCAACAAGGCCTTCCGCAAGGTCTACGCCGAGTACCTGGTCAAGGCCCTTCCCGGCATGGCCAAGAAGGTCTCCTCCAACCCGGAGGCCTACGAGTACCTGGCCGAGTCGATCGAGGCCTGGCCCGACCAGGATGGCCTGGCCAAGGACATCGCCGCCGCCGGGTGGGAGAACGTCCAGTACCGCAACCTCTCGGGCGGCATCGTGGCCGTGCACCGGGGGATCAAGGGGGAGAACCCCGCCTACGGTGCACCGGAGATCAAGCTGGCGTGAAGGTCCTGATCGCAGGCGGTGGGCCGGCGGGAGCCACCGCTGCCTACTGGCTGGCCTCCCAGGGCATGGAGGTCACCGTCCTGGAGAAGACCGCCTACCCGCGGGAGAAGGTCTGCGGTGACGGGCTGACCCCGCGCGCCGTCCGGGAGATGCAACTCATCGGCCTGCCCCACGGCCCCGAGCTGGGCTACGCCCGCAACCAGGGGCTGCGGATCCGTGCCCGCGGCCGGGCGATCGAACTGCCCTGGCCCGAACTCACCGACTTCCCCTCCTACGGTCTGGTGCGCTCGCGGGCAGGCTTCGACCAGCACCTGGCCGAGCACGCACGCTCCGCGGGGGCCGCGATCCGTGAACACCGCTCCGTCACGGGCGTGCTGCGTGACGACGACGGTCGTGTGGTCGGGGCGACCGCGGCCGTCCTGGACGGCGACGGGCGACGCACCGGAGAGATGGAGGAGCACCGTGCGGACCTGGTGCTGGCCTGCGACGGGGTGTCCTCCCGCACCGCCGTGTCGGCCGGACTGCACCGCCGCAAGGATCGCCCCATGGGTGTGGCGGTCCGTGCGTACTACGAGTCCCCCCGCAGTGACCTGGACTGGATGGAGGGCTGGCTGGAACTCACGGACGGGTCGGACCCCCGCGGTGGTCTGTTGCCCGGGTACGGATGGGTCTTCGGCGCGGGCGACGGGACCGCGAACGTCGGACTCGGGATCCTGGACACCTCGCCCGCGTTCGGGAAACTGGACTACCGCAAGGTGCTGGCCGACTGGGCGTCGTCCATGCCGCCCGAGTGGACCTTCGATCCCGACCACGTCCGGGGCAAGGTGCTCTCCGCCGCCTTGCCGATGGCCTTCAACCGCACGCCGCACTGGGTCCCCGGGATGCTCCTGCTGGGTGACTCGGCCGGCCTGGTCTCGGCCTTCAACGGGGAGGGGATTTCCAACGCGATGGAGTCCGCCCGGTACGCCGCTGAACACGTCGTGGAGGCGGCCGGGGCCAACGGGCCGGCCCAACGTGATGCCGTACTCGCCCGTTACCCACACCGCCTGCGGAACGAGTGGGGTGCGCACTTCACACAGGGGAGGGTTCTGGCGGAGGCCATCGGGCACCCCCGGGTCATGAAAGCGGCCCTGGCCACCGGGATGGCCGTGCCACCGCTGATGCGCTTCGTGGTGCAGACCATGACGGAGCTGACCGATCATCCGCCGCGCACCTGGCAGGATCGGGCCGTCGCCGTCCTGGACGCGCTCACCCCGCCGACCTCCAACATCCGGCCCGCGGCAAAAGAATCCCCCGAAACCAGTAAAGTGGAGAACCGTGACTGATTCCTCCTCCGCCCCCCAACGGCACGACGACGCCCACGCCCCCGCGGGCGAGACCGTCGCCACCGGTGGTGATTCCGCGCTTCCCGCGGGCATGGAGGTCATCGCGGCCGATCCCGAGTTCGGTGCCCAGGTTCTGGCCGCCCTGGACCGGATCGAGACCCGTCTGGCCGAAGAAGTGCGCAGCTCGGACCCCCTCATCGAGGTCACGGCCTCCCACCTGCTCAAAGCGGGAGGGAAGCGCGTGCGGCCGCTGCTCACGGTGCTCGCCGGTGCCATCGGAGGCGGGATCAACGACGACGTGATCGACGCCGCCGTCGTGGTCGAACTGACGCATCTGGCCTCGCTGTACCACGACGACGTCATGGACTCCGCACCCGTGCGCCGCGGGGTGGATGCGGCCCACACCGTGTGGGGCAACAACGTCGCGATCCTCACCGGGGACCTGATCTTCGCGCGGGCCTCCGCGCTGGTGGCCACGCTGTCCCAGCGGGCTTACCAGATCCAGGCCAACGCGTTCGAACGCCTGGTCACCGGCCAGTTGCAGGAGACCTCCGGCCCGCCCGAGGGCACCGACGCCCTGGAGCACTACATCCAGGTTCTGGCCGGCAAGACCGGTTCGCTGATCGCAGCGTGCGGGGTCTACGGCTCGACCCTGGCCGGTGCGACCCCCGAGGTCATCGAGGTCCTGGAGAACTACGGTGAGAAGATCGGCGTGGCCTTCCAACTGGCCGACGACGTCATCGACATCACGTCCACGGCAGCTCAGACCGGGAAGACCCCCGGTACCGACCTGCGTGAAGGCGTCCCCACCCTGCCCGTCCTCGTGCTGCGACGCATGGCTGCCGGGGGCGACACCTCCGCCCAGGAAGTGCTCGCACTCGTGGACGGTGACCTGACCGCGGACGAAGATCTCGCCCGTGCGGTCGAGGCATTGGCCGGGCATCCCGCCATCGACGGGGCGTGGGAGGTCGCCGAGTCCTGGGTCAACCAGGCGGAAGCCGCCCTGGCGCCTCTGCCGGAATCCACCGCCAAACGCGCCTTGCAGAGCTTCGCGCGCGGCATGGTGCATCGATCCGCATAAGCCCGGGTAGCCTGAACCCTCAAACCGTCCCTCCGGCCACCCTCACCGGACCCGCGGAACCATTCGCAACCACCGCCGGGCCTTTCGCGCCAGGCACCCTCTGAGCACCACGAGGTGGACCCGTGTCCTCAAACACATCCGCACCTCCCGCTGCGCAACAGCGTGAGGTCTTTTCCAACCGAACCGTCTTCATCCTGGCCGCCATGGGCTCCGCCATCGGCCTGGGAAACATCTGGCGTTTCCCGTACGTCGCCTACGAAAACGGCGGCGGGGCCTTCATGATTCCCTACCTGATCGCGCTGCTGACGGCGGGTCTCCCGCTGCTCATGCTCGACTACGCGGTGGGACATCGCTACCGGGCCTCCGCACCGCTGTCCTATCGGCGCCTGCATCCGAAGGCCGAGTTCCTCGGCTGGTGGCAGTTGTGCATCTGTTTCGTGATCGCCGCTTACTACGCGGTGATCATCGCGTGGGCCGGTTCCTACACGATCTTCTCCGTGACCAAGGCCTGGGGGGATGACCCCGAGGGCTTCTTCATGGGCCAGTACCTGCAGGTCGCCGACACCGTCGCCCCGAGCTTCGACTTCGTCCCGCAGGTGCTCCTGGGTCTGGCTCTCGTCTGGGTCATCCTGCTGGTGGTCATGGCCCTGGGTGTGCAGCGCGGCATCGGCCGCTTCAACGTGGTCTTCATCCCGCTGCTGGTGGTCATGTTCGCCGTCATGGTGGTCATGGCGCTGACCCTGGACGGTGCCGGTGCCGGTCTCAACGCCCTGTTCACCCCGGACTGGTCGGCTCTGGGCAACAGTGCGGTGTGGATGGCCGCGTACGGGCAGATCTTCTTCTCCCTGTCCGTGGGCTTCGGCATCATGGTCACCTACGCCTCCTACCTCAAGCGGCGTTCGGACCTGACCAGCACGGCACTCGTCGTCGGCTTCGCCAACTCCTCCTTCGAGATCCTGGCCGGCATCGGCGTCTTCGCGGCGCTGGGCTTCATGGCCACGGCATCGGGGGCCGAGGTTTCCGAGGTCGTCAGCGGCGGCATCGGCCTGGCCTTCATCGCCTTCCCCACGATCATCTCCGAGGCGCCCATGGGTGCCCTGCTCGGTGTGCTGTTCTTCGGGGCACTGACCTTCGCGGGCTTCACCTCGTTGATCTCGATCGTGGAGGTCATCATCGCGGGCGTCCAGGACAAGCTGGGTCTGGGACGGTTGGCGGGCACCATCGCCGTCGTCGTCCCGTTGGCCGTGGCCTCCTTGCTGCTGTTCCCGACGACGACGGGCCTGAACCTCCTGGACGTCACGGACGCCTTCGTCAACAACTTCGGCATCATGGCCGCGTCCCTGGCTGCGGTGATCACCCTCAGCGCCGGCTTGACAGCGCTCCCGGGCTTGCGCGACCACCTCAACGCCGTCTCGGCCTTCAAGGTCGGCCGCACCTGGATGATCTTCATCGGCGGTGTGGCCGTCGTGGTCCTGGGCTA
Source organism: Kocuria sp. JC486 (assembly GCF_011602805.1). Lineage (NCBI taxonomy): Bacteria > Bacillati > Actinomycetota > Actinomycetes > Micrococcales > Micrococcaceae > Kocuria > Kocuria sp. JC486. The sequence goes on from NZ_JAAOZS010000004.1 coordinate 83,912, forward strand.
CTCGATCATCGGGCAGATCACCACGGTGCTCTCCGAGGGCTACGGTGGGTTCCCCACCTGGTTCGTGGTGACCTTCGGTTGGGGCATGGCCATTTCCCTGGTGGTGATTTCCCTGATCGTCTCGAAGATCCCGTGGTCCAAGCGTTCCCGTGGGGCCCAGTCTTCGCCCGCACTGGCGGTGCTGGACCCGGGGTTGGACCAGAAGTACCTGAGCACCGGGGTGACCCCCACGATCACGAGTTCCGTGGTACGTGACGGGACCCCCTGGCACGACCCGCACGAGCACCGGGAGCGCGCTTCCGAGCCCTGGGTGGAGTCCGACGACGCCCGCACGAACGCAGTCGAGGAGGGAACCCGATGAGCACCGAAGCAATCGTGATGCTGGTCGTGGCCGGGGTGACGGTGTGGGGCGGGTTGATCGCCTCCATCCTGAACCTGCGGCGCCAGCCGGACGAAAGCGGCGACGAGTAGGACCGCACCGGACCACTGATCCGCACCACTCATGACAACGGCTCGGGCCGGGCACCCAACAGGGTGCCCGGCCCGAGCCGTTTCTGTGGACCACCGGGGACGACCTCAGGCGCCCCGCGCCCGCCGTCGTTGCGCACGGCCGCGGCCGTAGGCATCCACGACCAGGAGGACGACGGCGGCCCACACGATCCCGAATCCCAGCCAGCGTTCCAGCGGCATGGCCTCGTGCAGGTACAGCACGGCCAGGAGGAACTGCAGGATCGGTGCGATGTACTGCAGCATCCCCACGGTGCTCAACGGTAGACGGGCGGCCGCCAGTCCGAAGAGCAGCAGGGGCACGACCGTGACCACACCGGAGGCCGCGAGCAACAGCGTGTGCGTGGTCCCGTGGCCCGTCAGCGTCAGCTGGTCGCCACGCGCCAGCCCGGCGACGATCAAAGCGGCCGGAGGCATGATGGCCAGCGTTTCCATGGTCAAGGACACCAGCGCGGGCCAGCTGCCGCGCAGCATCGACTTGGTCAAACCGTAGAGTCCGAAGGAGAACGCGAGTCCGAGGGACAGCCACGGAACCTGACCGTAGAAGACGGACATCACGACCACGGCGGCCAGCCCCAGGCCCACCGCACCCCATTGGAGAGGCCTGAGTTTCTCCCGCAGGACCAGGACCCCCAGGGCGATGGCCACGATGGGATTGATGAAGTAACCCAGGGAGGCTTCCAGCGTGTGGCCCGTGGTGGTCGCGATCGTGTACAGCAGCCAGTTGCACCCGATCAGCACCCCGGACAGGAGAAAGAGCCCGAGCGCCTTCGGTTGGGTGAAGGCCGCCAGGAACCGGCCGAACTGCCCGAAGACGGCCAACAGGACCAGGCAGAGGCCCAGCGCGAAGATCACGCGCAGGGACACGATCTCCCAGGCTCCGGCGGGCACGAGCGCCACGAAGTACAGGGGCAGCAGCCCCCACAGTCCGTAGGCGCTCGCGCCGAAGACCAACCCGCGCCGGTCGTCGCCTCCTGGGCGCACCGGTTCGGGCGTGCTCAAACGGTCACTGCCCGATCACAGCCCGAAAAAGCGGCTGAAAAAGCCCTTCTTGCGCGGCTCGTCCTCCTGCTCGTGGTCCTCGCGGGCGGTCTGGGCGTCAGCGGGCTGATCGTCCGTGGCCCGAGCGTCGTCCGCGGGCTTCGCGGAACCGGGCGCTGCCGGGCTCTGGTCTGCTCCGGTTCCGGCAGTGGCGGGCTCGCGATCTGCCGGGGCCTGCGCAGCGCCCGGCTCCTCGACCGTGCCCACGGGTCCGGTGACCGGTTCGACGGCCTCGTCCTGGACGGGGCGAGCCGTGGCAGGCTCCTCGACGCGCGGCTGCCGCACCTCGGGGCGTTCCGTGTCCCGCGGCTCCGCAGATTCGGTGCGGGCCGCGTACTCCTCCGGGGAAACGACGCCGGGCGAACGGTGGTCCTCGCGGTCCGCCGTTGCGGCCTGCTCGGCGGTCCGTGCATGGTCGCGCCGGGCGTCGTCGTCGGTCTCGGGAGAGAGGGAGGGCACCGTGGTGGTCGTGACCTCGCCGGGGGCGATGTCGCGGCGCGGCTCCTGGTCGTAGGGCAGATCCTCGGAAGCGGTACCCGGTACGGGTGCCTCCAGGTCCTCGCGGGACAGCTCGGCGGGCAGCGGCTCCTGGCCGTCCTGGGTCGGGGCCTGCGTCGCCGTTGCCTCGTCACCCTCCCCGGCTTCCGCAGCGCCCGCGGCCTCCGGGGCCACCGAAACGGACTCGGCGGGGCTGTCAGCGGCTGCCGTCGCCTCACGGCGCGTGGCCTCCTCGGCCTCTCGGGCCGCGGTGTCCTGAGCGGCCTGCTGTTCGGCGATCTGCTGCGCGTCGGAACGGTCGGCGGCCAGGGCCTCGCGGCGGGTCCGGGCCTCCTGCTCCAGGCGGGCGAGTTCGTCCTCGCCCACGGTGGACTCGGCCGGCTCCACCCCGGAGACCTGGTGGTCCTCGAACCAGAACCGCTGGGCGCCGTCGCGGGTGGAGATCACGCACGTGGCGTCGGTGTCCCACTCGATGTGCATCCCGCGGAGCTTGGCGTAGGAGTCCAATGCCCGGTTGTGGTCAACCGCGGTCCCGGTCTGGAGGGCCTCGGCGATCACGCGCATCATGGTTTCCAGGGAGATCGGTTCGAGCTCGAGCTCGGGGCCCTCCAACAGGAGCCAGGCGGTGACCTGCTTGCCCACGCGGGCCGGGTAGTGCGCCCACACGCCGGTCAGGGACTTGGTGGCCAGTGTCAACTGACGGGCCAGGCCGTCCTGGGTGGGCAGTTCATCGGTGATGAGTTCGTCGACGTCGGCCCGCGCTCCTGATTCGCGGGACTGGACGGCAGCGGCCACGACCTCGGAGGGGAAGTGGCCCAGTTCCTGCCAGGACCACACCCAGGAGCCGCGCTCGGCGGAGTCGGTGCCCAGCAGGTGCGGGGTCAGCACGACGGGCGGATCGGACTGCAGGGTGAAGGACGGAACGGAGAAGTCCACGTCCCACTCGACGCCCTGGCTCAATTCGGCCAGACGGGCCTGATGTTCGGTCGAAATGAAGATCGAGTCGTCGATCAGTTCCTGCAGTGAAGTCGTCATAACCTCCAGGCTAGCAACGGCTGATGGAACCCGTGGACAGCCTGCCGGATAGGCTTGTTCACATGACTCAGCCACAGCAGGAGCCCGGCAAGCGATCCCGCAATCGTGCCGGAGGGCACGCAGCAGATCTGCTGAGCAGTGAGCAGGTCGCCGAAGCCCTCCAGGACGAGCTCCGGTCCGTCGGCAACTGGGTCCTCGAGGTCCTCAACGCCCAGCTGGGGTGGGACCGGATGGACGTTGACCTCAAACCACAGGGCGGGCGTGTGTGGCTGCGCATCACGGAACACCGTGGCGAACACACCCTGCCCGGCACCGTGGGGCCCATCAAACCCGGCAGCCCGATCCTGCGCCGGATCAGTCGGCTCCAGTCCCTGGCCTACCGCCCGGGCCGCGGCACCTGGCTGTCCACGGTGGTCACCGTGACCGCCGAGGGGTGGCCCCGACCGACGTATTCCTTCGCCGCCCAGCACAATTTCGACGAGCGTCCGCCCACCCTCGGAGAGGAAGGCCCGTACGGAATCGAGGAGGGCATCGAACATCTCGAGGCCTTTCCGCGGACCGAGGCGAGGGTTCCCACCTGGCTGTCGGCAATGGCCGGAGACAGCGACCAGGTCATTCCGGTTCTGCCCCCGGGAACCGAGCAGGAGGCCGACCCCGACGGCACGGTCAACCCGCGGCTGCGGGAGGCCGTGGCCGAGTTCGCCGCTGCGCCCTCCGAAGAAGGGCTCATCGAGGTGCTCCGGCAGTGCACCGCCGGGGACCTCCTGGTGGACGCCACGGGATCGGACCTCGTCCGTGGGCCCAACCAGGAGATCACGGGAGATTCCGTGATCCGGTTGCAGAGCTTCGCGGAGGCCGACGGCACACGGTCCCTGGCGGCCTACACGGCCCAGCGCGAGGCGCGCAACATGTTCGACCGCTCCGGCCAGGAGGGCGACCCCGTGTTCCTGCGGCAGCGGGCCACGGCGATCCTGGAGCTGGTGGGTGAGGACCGACAGTACGACCATCTCATCATCGACGCGGGAGCCGCGTCCTGCCGGATCCCCCGCGAGCAGATCGACTGGCTCCTGTCCTCACCCCGCAACGACGTCGCCAAGAACGGGCTGACCATCGGCAGCGTGCCGCAGGTGCTCTCCGGAATGGTCGGACCCAACAGCGTGCTGCTCCTGGGTGTGCGTCCCGTGACCGGCAACGGGGACCGGGCGGCTGATGGTTCCGCAAACGAACCCGAAGGTGCGGCTCCGGCGGCAGCCACGACCTCCGATGTCGAACCCGTGTGGGCGAAACCGGAGGAAGGACAGGTGGCCGACACCCTGCTGCTGTTCACCTCGGCCGCCGAAGTCGCTGCGCTGGACCCCGGCCTTGCGATTCGTTCCGCCCCGGCCCGCGACGTCCTGCGCTACGCACTGGGCACGGGTGCCCGCCAGGTCTGTCTGAACGCGCGGCCACCGGTCGCCTCGTTCAGCAGCGAGGACATCCGGGACGTGCTGGAATCCGTGGAGCGTTCGTCCGCGCAGAACGTCGAGGACGGCGTGCCGCTGCCGCCCATGGCCGGCGGTCTGGACGTGGACACCGATCCCGGGATGCTGAGCAGCGACCCGGGCCTGCTCGATGCAGACCCGGGTCAGCCCGAGGTCGATCCCGGTTCGGGGTTCCCGCGCGGTTGACCGAGCGGGTGTCGGCCGTCAGCCCTGGCTTTCCGCCCACTTCTGGCGGACCCGGGAACCCAGCTCCGGGTTGATGTTCTCCCAGTACTGGAACGCGCGTTCGCGGATCCCGTCGTCGGTCACGTCGCCGATGTGCCCGGCCACGTTGCTGACCAGCATGTCCTGCTGCTCGGCGGACATGACCTCGGAGTAGAGCTCGGAGGCCTGACGTTTCTCGTCGTCCTCGGGCCCGCGTACGGTGGCTGCGGCACGGACCATCTCACCGTCGGACTGCCAGTACATGTCCTCGTTGGCCCGCGCCGGGTCGGCGTGCGGCCCGCCCTTGGAGTTCTCGGCGTACACCGGGACCGCCGGGGACTTGAACGTGTAGCGCATGGGCCCGTCTTGCGAGTAGGAGTTCTGCTCGGCGAAGTGCGGATAGTTGACCGGAAGATCCGCGAAGTTCGCCCCGATGCGGTGGCGGTGGGTGTCCGGGTAGGAGAACACACGCGTCATGAGCATCTTGTCCGGGGAGATCGCCACCCCCGGGACCGTGTTCCCCGGGGAGAAGGCCGCCTGCTCGATCTGGGCGAAGAAGTTCAACGGGTTCTGGTTCAGCGTGAACCTGCCCACCTTGATGCGCGGGTAATCCTTCTTGGAGATCGTCTTGGTGACGTCGAACGGGTTGACCTTGTACGTCTTTCCGTCTTCGTACGGCATGACCTGGACGTAGACGTCCCAGGACGGGAACTCTCCGCGTTCGATCGCGTCGTACAGGTCCCGGCGGTGGGCATCGGCGTCCTGACCGGCCAGTTGGTCGGCCTCCTCCTGCGTCAGACCCTCCACGCCCTGGTTGGAGACGAAGTGGTACTTGACCCAGAACCGCTCGCCCTGGGCGTTGATCCACTGGTAGGTGTGTGAACCGTACCCGTTCATGTGGCGCCAGTTCTTGGGAATACCGCGGTCACCCATGAGGTAGGTGACCTGGTGGGAGGACTCCGGGTGATGGGTCCAGAAGTCCCACTGCATGTTGTGGTCACGCAGGCCGGAACCGGGCAGGCGCTTCTGGGAGTGGATGAAGTCCGGGAACTTGATCCCGTCGCGGACGAAGAAGATCGGGGTGTTGTTCCCGACGATGTCCAGGTTTCCTTCGGTCGTGTAGAACTTCAGGGCGAAACCGCGGGGATCGCGCCAGGTATCAGGGGACCCCTGTTCGCCGGCCACCGTCGAGAAGCGGGCGAGCATGGGGGTCTTGGTCCCGGGCTGGAACACGGCGGCGCGGGTGTACTGCGAGACGTCCTCGGTGATCTCGAGTTCGCCGAACGCCCCGCCGCCCTTTGCGTGGACCACGCGCTCGGGCACACGTTCGCGGTCGAAGGCCGCAAGCTTCTCCACCACGTAGGTGTCGGTCAGGGAGATGACCCCGTCGGGGCCGCCCACCGTGAGCGAATGGTTGTCCGACGGGACGGCCCGTCCCTGTTGGTCCGTGGTGAAGGTCCCGGTGGGGCGCTCGCCGATGTTGCGAACGTCCTGCCCTGACATCTCTGGCTGTTCGGACTTTCCTGACATCTCTGACATGTTCGTCCTCCTCATGAATTCACGGTTGTGGTTCGGCTGCGGCGGTGGCTTGGCACCTCTCGCACAGGCCTCGGTAAAGGACCTCAGCGGACAGCAACGTCATCCCGTGGTCCTGGGAAGGAACAAGGCACGGAGCGGCACCCACCGAGCAGTCGACGTCCTCCACCCGGCCGCACCGTATGCAGTACGCGTGATGGTGGTTGTCGCCCGTGCGGGTTTCGTACAGTGCCGGGCCGGCCGGTGGTTCGAATTTCCGCACCAGGTCCAGCTCGGTGAGGTCCGACAGGACCACGTACACCGACTGGGGTGTGATCGACGGCAGGTCTTCGCGCACCCACCGCGTGATCTCGTCTGCGGACGAGTGTGGATGGCGATCGGTGGCGCCCAGGACGGCAAGCCGTTGTTTGGTCACCCGACGACCGTGTCCGCGCAACTGCAATGCCCACTCGTCGGCGGCCAGGAGCGGGCGCGGCCTCGTCCCGCCCGCTGTGCCTGCCATTACCGTCGTGGATCGCTGCATGTGATTCACGCTAACCAAAGATCTGAGTAGTTCACAACAACCTGCCCCGAGACTTTCACCGGTGTCCCCTGAGTGTCGTCTGTACTAATCAGACGGCTCTTGGCCTGCGGCACCCCGGCGCGTAGAATTTTCGGGATTGCGTGCCACACCAGAGTAGACGCAACTCCCACACGTGCATGCCGACCATCGTCGGCGAACCACCTCGCTGCCGCTGATGTTCGTGCGACCCACCAACACCTCACCAGCCGGCCGACGGCCAGTAGGAGGCCAACCATCGTCCCGCAGCACTCGAACGATCCTGTGACCGGCCGCCCCGGTCCCGAGCAGGACACGGACCTCGCCGACGAACTCCTCGACGGTGGGGCACAGGGCGTACCCGATGTCGACGGCACGGGGGAGCAGGCTCCAGCGGCAGACGGTCCGCTCGAGGACGAGGAACTGCTGGATGCAGTGCGCGCCGGTGACGAGACCTCCTACGGCGTGCTCTACCAACGCCACCGTTCCACTGCTCTCAATGTCGCCCGCATGCACACCCGCAACGTGCAGGACGCCGAGGACCTGGTCTCCGAGGCCTTCACCAGAGTTCTGTCCGTCATCCGCAAGGGCGGGGGCCCGCAGAAGTTCCTGCGCAGCTACCTGGTGACCACCATCGGCCGCCTGGCCGTTGACCACGGGGTCGCCTCGACACGCGTGCAGCCGGTCGGTGAGCACAGCGAACTCGACGGTGCAGAGGAATTCGACGACGTCGTGGTCCGGCAGTGCGACGCCGTCGCCGTCGCCGGTGCGTACGCCTCGTTGCCGGAACGCTGGCAGGCCGTGCTGTGGCACGCCGAGGTCGAGGGTATGAAACCGCAGGCGATTGCCGAGGTCCTGGGCATGACACCGAATGCGGTGTCGGCGCTGAACAAGCGGGCAAGGGGAGGCCTCCAGGCCGCCTATCTGCAGGCGCAGGTGTCCTCGGCCGCCACGAGCCAGTGCCCGGAGATCGCCGCAGACCTCGGTGCCTTCGCCCGGGGGAGCCTCGGGTCTCGGGCGCGACGAGAGGTGCAGCAGCACCTGGACTCCTGCCCGCGGTGCACGGCCGAGTACCTGCAACTGCAGGAGACCGGCGTGGGAATGCGGACCTGGCTGCTCCCCGCGCTGGCGGCACTGCCCCTGTGGGGCACCGAATCCAAGGTCCTGGCCGCGCTCATGGTCTCGGGCGGTGGCACGGGAGCCGCTGCGGTCGCATCCGGGGCGGCCCAAGGAACGCAGAACGCCGCCGGGACAACCGGCTCCACGGGCGGGGTGGCGATCGACCCGACGGCCACCGCCGCGGCAGCCGATTCGTCGCACGGACCGTCCCTCTTCGAGGGTGTCGTCGACGACCCGCCATCCTCGGCCGACCAGGCGTCGGGCGACGCCTCCTCGGCCGGGTCCGGTGCCAACGCGGGAACTGTCGCGGGCGTCGTTGGAGCCGGAGTCGGACTCAAGGTCGTTGTGGGTGCGGTGGCGGCCTCCGCCGTCGTCGCGCTGGTCGGTGTCGGGTTCAACACGCTCGTGAGGGACGACGGGACCAACGGTTCCACCACACTCGGTGGACTTCCGTTCCCGGCCCATGACGGACCGGCAGAGGCCACGGAGGCGGCTGAGACCGCCGGAGCCACCTCGTCGGACAGCGCGGATCGCGCCTCGAGCACGCCCACGGACGACTCCGAGAGTTCGGAGACCGTGCGCGTCGGCCTGGAGCGCAGCAACGAGCTGTCCGGGCCCACCGCGCGTTCGACCGAAGCTTCAGAGGCCACAGGACCGTCTGTCGGCATGAGTGCATTCCGCAACGTCCCCGCTGACCCCCCACTCGCTCGGAGCCCGGAGAGCCAGGCGGCCGCCCCCGCGCAGAACGATTCGGGTGCGACCGCCAACGGTGTGCTGCCGCGTTCGGCCGACCAACAAGACCCCGCGACGGTCCGGGTGCCGGAGGCACCCCGCCAGCAGGCGCCCGAGGGCTCGGGGACCCCACCGGGGACCGGTCACGCCGGCACCACCGTCCCGCCCGCTGTGGACGACACCCCCGAGACGGTGCCGACCGCGCCAACCCCGGACCAGTCCGAAGAAGTGCCGGCTGAGCCCGCAGAGCCGACTTCCACGGAACCGGCACCCACGGACCCCGGAACGGGGGAGGACGACCGCGTTCCGCAGACCTCGGATCCCGCAGGTGTCCCGACTGACGGGGGCGACTCGACGCGCGTCGACACCCCGGAGACCCAGCTGCCCACCGACGAGCCCGGGCCGCAGACCCAGGATCCGACGGAGACGACTGAACCCGCTCCCACGACGGAGCCCTCCCCGAGTCCGTTGCCGACCACCGACGCCTCCGAGCCGACGGACGGGTCCACGGATTCGTCGGGTACGGACACATCCGGCACGGACACGTCCACCCGCGACACCACCGGTGGGGACTCCACCGACCCGACCAGTGACCCGACCAGCGGTTCGGATACCGGCGGGTACTGGGTCCTCACCCCGTACGGTTGGGTGCTGATTGGCTGAAGGTGAGTGCTGAATGCACCGGCATTTCAATGGTCTGAAAACCGTCACCCTGCTTGGTGGCATGTGGTTGTTGCTCCTGGCCATCGGGTACGGCGTGGCCGTGGCGGCCAACAACTCGGTGTTCATCGGGGTGTTCGCCCTGATCGGGCTGGGTACGACGGCGTACAGCTACTGGAACAGCGACAAGATCGCGCTCGCGTCCATGCGTGCCGTCCCTGTGTCCGAACAGCAGGCGCCCGGCCTGTACCGGACCGTTCGGGAACTCTCCCAGCAAGCGGGTCAGCCGATGCCACGGCTCTACGTGTCGCCCACCATGAGCCCGAATGCGTTTGCCACGGGTCGGAATCCGCAGAATGCCGCCGTGTGCTGTACGGAAGGGATCCTGCAGTTGCTCGAGGAGCGTGAACTGCGGGGCGTGCTCGGCCACGAACTCATGCACGTCTACAACCGGGACATCCTGACGTCCTCGGTGGCCGCGGCCGTGGCCGGCATCATCACTTCGGCCGCCCAGATGCTGCAGTTCGCCGCGATCTTCGGTGGCCGTGGTGGCGGGGACAACCGTGGAAACCCCCTGGCGGGACTGGCCATTGCGCTGCTGGCCCCCATGGCCGCCACCGTTATTCAGCTGGCCATTTCACGGACCCGCGAGTACGACGCAGACGAGGACGGCGCCCAACTCACGGGTGACCCGTTGGCGTTGGCCAGTGCGCTCCAGAAGATCGAGAACGGCGTCAGCGCCCAACCGTTGAACCCGAACGACCAGCGGGTGGTCAACACGTCCTCCATGATGATCGCCAACCCGTTCTCCGGGCGCGGAATGGCGAATTTGTTCCGCACGCACCCGCCGACTGCGGACCGGATCGCCCGGCTGCAGAACATGGCCGGCGGCGGGGACGCCCGGCCCTGAACCGGCCGGGCCCCGGGAACGGTCAGCGGAAGTTGACGAACTGCAGGTCGACCTCCACGTCGGCAGACTTGAGCATGGAGATCGTGTCCTGAAGGTCGTCCCGGGACTTGGAGGAGACGCGCAGCTCATCACCCTGGATGGTTGCCTTGACGGACTTGGGTCCTTCGTCCCGGATGAGCTTGGTGATCTTCTTGGCCTGGTCCTGCGCAATGCCCTCCTTGATGGAGGACTCGATCCGGAACTCCTTGCCGGAGGCGTACGGGTCACCCGCGTCCAGTGACTTCAGGGAGATGCCACGCTTGACGAGCTTGGACTGGAACACGTCGAGGACGGCCAAAGCGCGCTCTTCCGAGTTGGCCTTGATCAGGATCTTCTCGCCGGAGTAATCGATGTCCGCACCAACGCCACGGAAGTCGTAGCGCTGGGCAATCTCCTTCTGGGCCTGGTTCAGGGCGTTGGAGACCTCCTGCTTGTCCACCTTGCTGACAACGTCGAACGTCGAATCGCTGGCCACTGGGTACTCCTTTGTCGTCATTCGGGTCTGCTCGTCACGGCCGGATGAGCCGGAGAGAGGAGCACACCGCGCGGGTTCGTAACGGACGGTCATGGTGGGTGCCGGCGCCCGACTCCCATGAGCGGTCATCCGCGTGTTCATTCGCCAGTCTAGAGGTGTGACCGATTTGTGATGCGAACGGCAGGATTCACACAGACGAAGCGGGCAAACTGCAGGGTATGAGCACATCGTCGTCGAAGAGTTCGTCGTCGGAACCCCGTCCTGCCCCTGTGCCCCGGAATGCGCGGAGATCGCGGATCTCCGCCGGAGTTTCCCAACTGAACCGCCAGGCCACCCGTACCGGCAAGGCCGCCGCCGGCACCGTACTGGCTGCTGCCCTCATGTCCGGGGTCGGAGCCACCCCCGCCGTCGCGGTGGAAAACGCGGTGCGACCGCCGGCGGCCAGCCCCGACCAGGATGCGCTCTGGGCGGAGCCCACAGCGCCGCAGGCCCAGGAACCCTCCGTGACCGCACGCCTGGCGGGGGTTGCGGAGGAACTCGATCTGGCGGTAACCCGCGGTGAGATCACGATCGACCAGGCTCTCGGGTTCTTCGCGCAGATTCAGTCGCGAGCATTCGCGGCCTAGACCGGTGCTCAGCCCGAGCGCGCGATTTGGCACCGCCAGCGTCTTTCAGTAGGGTTGTACCGCTCCCGTCACGGGGGCGCTCCTGTTCCGGTGGGGAACCATCGGACGGTGTTCGGCAGATTACCCGAGCGGCCAAAGGGGGCTGACTGTAAATCAGCTGGCATTGCCTACGGGGGTTCGAATCCCTCATCTGCCACTCGCGTCCTTCAGGACCAGGTCCCGGAACCTCCACGGTTCCGGGACCTTTTTCATGGCCGTGGTTCGTGGTCATGGTCCGGCGCACCTGGCCGAGGCCGCTACGGGGCCGTGTCCACCGCCGCTTCCACCACGGGTGAACGCCGCTGACACCGACCGGCAACGTCCGTAGGGTGGCCGCATGGCTACGGTTGAAATCACCCAGGAGAACCTGCAGCAGACCATCACGGAGAACGACATCGTTCTGCTCGACTGGTGGGCAGACTGGTGCGGTCCGTGCAAGCAGTTCGCCCCCACCTTCGAAGCCGCCTCCGAGAAGCACGGCGACGTCGTCTTCGGCAAGGTCGACACGGAGGACCAGCAGATGCTCGCGGCCTCGGCACAGATCTCGTCGATTCCCACGCTCATGGCGTTCCGGGAAGGGATTCTGGTCTTCTCACAGGCCGGGGCCCTGCCGGAATCCGCGCTCGAACAGGTCGTCGACGCGGTCAAGGGTCTGGACATGGACGAGGTTCGTCAGCAGGTCGCGGAACAGCAGGCGGAATCCGCCGAATGAGCTGACCTCGGCTCCAAGCCTGTACTCCCGGGTGTCCGCACGGACGCCCGGGAGCACACGTCTGTCAGGCCGGGATCAGCCGACCGCTCCCGTGCCGAGCAGGGTGCCGATCGCGAAAGTCGCGGCCAGCGCCAGTGCGCCACCGACGACGAGTCGCGTTGCGGCGCGCAGACGGTGCGGGGACCCACCGAGCCGTGCCCCGAGCCACCCCGTGAGGGCCAGGGCGACCAGGACGACGCCGAAGGTGACGGGGATCGCGATCTGGGCCGGAGGAAGCAGGATCGCCAGGGTGGGCAGCATGGAGCCCACGAAGAACGCCAGTGCCGAGGCGATGGCGGCGCCCATGGGGGAGGGGATGTCCTCCTCGTCCAGGCCCAGCTCGAAATCCAGATGCGCTTTGAGAGCGTTCTTCTGAGTCAGCTCACGGGCTGCGGAACGGGCTGTGTCCCGTGACATGCCCTTTTCCCGAAGGATTTCGACGAGTTCCTCGAATTCCTCCTCGGGCATGTCCTGGAGTTCTCGGGTCTCCAGGTCGATCAATGCCTGTTGGGAGTCCTTCTGGGAGGACACCGAGACGTATTCGCCCAAGGCCATCGACAACGCTCCGGCGGACACGGCTGCCGCGGCGACCAGGAAGATCGAACCGCGGTCAGCGGTTGCGCCGGCCACGCCCACGACCGTGGCGGCGACGGAGACGATGCCGTCGTTGGCGCCCAGGACGGCGGCGCGCAGCTTGTTGAGGTGCTCGTTGTAGTTTCCGGCCTGGGGTTCGGAGTGGATGCGTTGCTGCTGGGTTCGAAAGATGTCCGGGCTGGTGTCCGGATTTCTGCTGGATGCCGGTGTCATGACTTCATTAAAGGCCCGAAATTCAGGGGTTTCCAGCCAGGAAAGGCTTGGCTGACTTCGAGAAAAGGTGGGCAGATTCAGGTGCGACGTGGCGTTGAACGCGCCGTTCGGCTCACATGTGCCGCCGGTCCTCCGGGCTGAGTCGCGGGCCCTTGGCCTGCGGGCGCCACCCCGAGAGATACAGCAGCCGCACCACACGTTGCCGGTGGCCGCTCCAGGGTTCCAGGAGTTCGAGCATCCGCGCGTCCTCGCCCCGGTGGCCGTCGAAGAACTCCGTGACGTGGTGGGCCAGGTGGTAGTCGTACACGCTCACCGAGTCCGGGTCCCCGTGCGTGATCTGCAGGGTCTGCGCGAGGGTCCACGGGCCCACCCCGGGGATGGACCCGACGGCGCGTTGCAGGTCCGGGCCCAGCGCGACCGTGTTCCACCGGTCGAGCCCGGCGGCGCGTTCGACGACGTTCTGGATGGTTCGGGATCTGGCCGGATCGACTCCGGCGCGGTGCCAGGCCCACGACGGAATCCGTCGGATCGTGGCTGCGGAGGGAAAGACCCGCATGCCCTCAGGTACCGGGCCGGGTGCGGGGTCACCGTGCGCGCGGGCCAGCCACCGCTGTGCCCGGACCGCCTCCCCGCCCGTCACGCGTTGTTCCAGGACGGCATTCACCAGGGTTTCCACCAGGCGTCCCGTCGCGATGAGGCGCACGCCCGGGTGTCGGCTCCGCGCGCGTCGAAGCGACTCGGGCAAGAGGTCCCAGGACGAGCCGTGACGAAGACCGGTCCAGTCGTCGCCCTCACCCGCCCAGCGGGGCGCCTCCGCCATGAAGGCCTCCGCACCGAGCCCCCAGGCCTGCACGTGGACGTCCCGGTTCAGCTCGGTTCCCGGCCCCACTCGGGAGAAGCGCGCGGTCAGGGGATCGTCGCCCGTGCGAGTGGTGATCCAGAGAGCGCCGTCGTGGTCGATGCGCGCCGTGGGGTGGGAATCGCCCCGGGTGAGCACCCCCATGGTCGCGCCCAGGTCCAGTGGAGTGCCCGGTGTCCACCGTCGGTCGGCGTGGGGCACGGGCAAGAACATGTCCTCATCATGGCACCGGCCACCGACGGCTCAGCGCCGTGGCCCAAGGTATTCGCGGTGTCCGCCGTCACGACTTGTGCCCAGGCAGGTGCCCCTGCGATAGGCTGGGACTATTCATTCCGGTCCATTCCCTGGATCTCCCTGGATCAATCGTGCACCGGCCGCATTGTGCCGCCGGTGGCTGGTGGGGAAACCCCACCCAGTTCTGTCGTTGCCACCTCCCGTACGTCGCTCGAGACGACGGGTTCGGCCCGCGGCCCATGACTTCGGAACCGCTCACCCGCGGGGCCGCACCGAGGGATCACCGGAGCCATGAGGATCACCGTCCAACCGCCAGCGGTTGTGTCGTGTGCTCTGTGAACCCTGAGGAGCCTGCGCTTTGACCAGCCCGAACGACGAAACCACCACCTCCGAGAACGCTGTATCAACGGAGCCCGCGACCAACGACTCCGGGTCAGACGACCGCTCGACCGAGAACTCGGCTCCCGAAGGTGGCTCCGCGGAGACGGAGAACGCAGGTCCGACCTTTGCCGACCTCGGTATCGACGGACGGGTGCTCTCGGCACTCGAGGGCATCGGGTACGAGAAGCCCTCGCCCATCCAGGAAGCGACCATCCCGTTGCTGCTGGAAGGTCGCGACGTCGTCGGACTGGCCCAGACCGGTACCGGCAAGACGGCCGCGTTCGCCGTCCCCGCACTGTCCCGGCTGGCCGAACTCGCGGACCTCAACGGGCCCAGCACCTCGACCAAGGTCCTGGTCCTGGCACCCACACGTGAACTCGCCCTGCAGGTCGCGGAGGCCTTCAGCTCCTACGCCGTGAACCTGGAGAACTTCACCGTCCTGCCGGTCTACGGCGGGTCCTCTTACGGCCCCCAGCTCTCCGGGCTGCGCCGCGGCGCGCAGGTTGTCGTGGGCACCCCCGGGCGAGTGATCGACCACCTCAAGCGCGGGTCCCTGGACCTCGAAGACTTGCAGTACGTGGTCCTGGACGAGGCCGACGAGATGCTGCGCATGGGTTTCGCCGAGGACGTGGAGACCATCCTGTCCCAGACCCCCGTGGAGAAGCAGGTGGCCCTGTTCTCCGCGACCATGCCGCCCGCGATCCGCAAGATCGCCCAGCAGTACCTGCGCAACCCCGAAGAGATCACGGTCAAGGCCAAGACGGCCACGGCCAAGAACATCCGGCAGCGCTACCTGCAGGTCATGGGACCGCACAAGCTCGAGGCCATGACCCGCTTGCTGGAGGTCGAGGAGCACGACGGCATCATCGTGTTCGTGCGCACCAAGGCTGCCACGGAGGAAGTGGCGGAGAAGCTGCGTGCCCGTGGCCACGCAGCGGCCGCCATCAACGGTGACATCCCGCAGCAACTGCGCGAAAAGACCGTGGACCAGCTGCGTGAAGGCAAGATCGACATCCTGGTGGCCACCGACGTCGCCGCCCGAGGACTGGACGTCGAACGCATCTCCTTGGTGGTCAACTACGACATCCCCCACGACACCGAGTCCTACGTCCACCGCATCGGTCGGACCGGCCGCGCGGGGCGCACCGGTGACGCCGTGTTGTTCATGACCCCGCGTGAGAAGTACCTGCTGCGCGCGATCGAGCGCACCACCCGCCAGCCCGTGGAGCAGATGCCCATGCCCACTGTGGAGGACGTCAACGCCACGCGCCGGCAGACCTTCGCGCAGGGCATCACGGATGCCATCGAGGGTGAGGACCTCTCCCTGTTCCGTGGGCTCGTGGAGGACTACGTCTCGGAACACGACGTCGACCCCGTCGAGGTGGCCGCGGCCCTGGCCGTAATCGCCCAGGACGGTCGCCCCTTCCTGGCCGAGGAACTGCCCGAACTGCCCAAGCGCAAGGACCGCGACCGTCGTCGTGACGACCGCGAGGGCGGCGAGCGCGGTGGCCGTTCGCGCGCACCGCGCTCCGAGGAAGGCAAGGCCACGTATTGGGTGGCCGTGGGGCACAAGCACCACGCGGCACCCGGGGCGATCGTCGGTGCGCTGACCAACGAAGGCGGCCTGAACGGCAGCGACGTCGGCGCGATCGAGATCCGCCCGTCCTTCAGCCTGATCGGCCTCCCGGACGACCTGAGCCGGGACGACCTCCAGCGCCTGGGTGAGATCAAGATCAACGGGCAGCGCCTCGACATCCGCCTGGACCGCGGACCCAAGTCCGGTGGCGGAGCCGGCGGTGCCGGACGTCCCCGCAGCGGTGGCTACGGCGACCGTCCGCCGCGTTCGGGCGGCCGTGGATTCAAGGGCAAGCAGGGCCCCCGCCGCAACGACGGATTCGGTGAGGGACGCGACAAGCGCAAGCCGAGGTTCAAGAAGAGCTACTGAGCCGATGCTGCACGGATGAGGCCCCCGGCCCGGGAAAACGGTGCCGGGGGCCTCATCGTCGTCTCATCCGTTACATCTACCCTGGAGGCCATGGCTGGGTCACGGTGGACCACGGTGCGGACGGAACTGCATTCCGTCCGTTCCCGCGTGCTGGCCACGACCATCGTGTCCATGGCTTTGACCCTCACCCTGGTGGGTGGCATCACGCACTATCTGCGCCTGGTGGACCTCGAGGAGGGCATCCAACGGGACATCGAGCAGGAGGTCAGCGAGTTGCAGCGTCTGGCCGAGAGCGGCCCGGTGGCACCCGACACCAGCGCGGTTCACGGGTCGGGACCGCGGCAGGGCGAACCGTTCACGGATGCGGATCAACTGCTCTACACGTTCATGACCACCACGGTTCCGGGTGAGCACGAGAACTTCATGGTCATCCTGGACGGTCAGCCGGCCTACGAATACCTGGGGGAACCCCGCCTGCAACTCGACCACCCCGACCGTGTGACCGCCGTCAAGCAAAGAGCCAAGTCCGAACAGACCGTGATCTTCGATCAC
Organism: Kocuria sp. JC486; assembly: GCF_011602805.1. Lineage (NCBI taxonomy): Bacteria > Bacillati > Actinomycetota > Actinomycetes > Micrococcales > Micrococcaceae > Kocuria > Kocuria sp. JC486. Next base: position 100,881 of record NZ_JAAOZS010000004.1, read on the forward strand.
GAACTCGACGGACAGACACTTCGGATCGGGGTGATCGATGTTTCTCTGCCCACCGATGACCGCGATGCCTTCCTGGTGATCGGCACCGATCTGAGCACGCAGCGCGCAGCCGTCTACGACTCGTGGTGGCGGTTCACCGGTATATCGGCGGTCATGTTGATCCTGGGCAGCCTGATCTCGTACTTCCTGGTCGGTCGCATCACGGCACCCATCACCCGGCTCAGGGAAGCAGCACAGAAAATCACCGCCGAGGACCTCGAACGGCGGGTGCCGGTGACCAAGGCCGATTCCGACGTCGGACAGCTGGCCCAGCACTTCAACTACATGCTGGACAGGATCGAGGACGGGTTCGACCAGCAACGGCAGTTCCTCGACGACGCGGCGCATGAACTGCGAACACCTCTGACGATCCTGCACGGCAACCTGGAGCTCATGGATGCCGTGGATCCGGCGGACGTGGAGGAGACACGGGGCATGCTCCTGGACGAGATCGAACGGATGAACCGACTGGTCGAGGACCTCCTGCTGCTGGCCAAGTCCCAGCGTGCGGACTTCATCCGTCCCGAGCCGGTTGACATCCGGGAATTCCTGGAAACGATGATGGACCGGGTCCGTGCGCTCGGTGACCGGCAATGGCGGCTGGACGCCGTGCCCGACGGAGTCGTCGTGGCCGACCGTCAACGCCTGGCGCAGGCCGTGATCCAACTGGCGGCCAATGCCGTCAAGTTCTCCGCCAGCGGCGACCACATCGTTCTGGGGGCCGCATGGTCGGCGGCCCCGGACGACGTACGGCAGCAGACCAGGTCCAGGACCGGACGCTTCCTGGAACTCTGGGTCAGGGACACCGGCGTGGGGATTGCCCGAGCCGACCAGAAACGCATCTTCGAACGCTTCGGTCGCGCCGTCACAGGCCGCAGCGTGGAGGGATCCGGGCTCGGACTGGCCATCGTCTCGGCCATCGCAGAGGGCCACGGGGGCGCGGTTCGGCTGCGATCGGAACCCGGCGTGGGATCCACGTTCACATTGTGGCTGCCGGCGGTGGCGTCCTCGGAGGCCGACCGCGAACGGGCAGGAGACGGGCGAAGCTCATGAATGATCGGACAGGAAGGAACGGGTGATGGCCAGCATCCTCATTGCCGAGGACGAGGAACGAATCTCGCGCTTCATCCAGAAGGGTCTGCGCGCCTCCGGCTTCACCACATCGGTGGTGGAAGACGGGGTGAGCGCACTGGACTACGCCTCGACCGGCGAATTCGACCTGTTGATCCTGGACGTCGGACTGCCGGGCATGGACGGGTTCAAGGTCCTCTCGATGTTGCGCGACATGGGTTCGACGGTGCCCGTGATCATGTGCACCGCGCGGGACTCCGTCGAGGACACGGTCCACGGGCTCGACAAGGGTGCGGACGATTACCTGGCCAAGCCCTTCCGATTCCAGGAACTGCTGGCCAGGGTCAAGGCACGGCTGCGCAGCACCGCGCCGCCGACCGTCGAGGACCAACTGAGCTACGGGACGTTGCGCCTGGACATCGGAATGCGGTGCGCCTTCGTCACAGCACCCACCGACGATGCGGACGGCCAGGACACGGTGTCAGGGCATGAGGAACCGATCGAGCTGTCAGCCCGAGAATTCAGCATTGCCCGGGTCTTCCTGGAGAACGGTGGACAGGTCCTGACCCGTGACCAGTTGCTCAACAAGGTGTGGGGGTACGACTTCGACGGGTCCTCCAACGTGGTGGACGTCTACATCCGATACCTGCGCAACAAACTCGGTGCTGAGCGCTTCGTGACCGTTCGCGGAGTGGGATACCGCTTGGCGGAGGTCTGACCCTCAGGCAGTTCCGGGGTTGCTCTGCGCCCGGATCCTCGGCGGCCAATGACGACGACGAACGCCGGTCACGGTTGGGCCGGTGACAGGCAGGTTCCATGAGAATCTCCTCATGAACGCCTCATACCCTCATCATCCAGGACGAACACAGTGGAGTCATTCAACAGCACGTGATCGGTGAACCCCTCGACGGGTCCCCGCTCACGTGACGGACGGGTGACCCAGGGAGGCCGATGATGAGCACGGACGAATTGCGGGTGGTGTTCTACTCGCACGATTCCCAGGGGCTCGGTCACACGCGGCGCAACTTGGCGCTGGCTCACGCTTTGGCCCGCGATCTGCCCACGATGACGGGCCGGACCGTCACGGGACTCCTGCTCACCGGCGTGGACCACGCCACGAGTCACCAGAAACCCGCCGGGTTCGACTGGGTGGTCCTTCCCGGCGTGGCCAAAGGCAGACACGGGTACGGGCCACGCCACCTCAACGTCGGCATGGAGCACGTCACCCGGTTGCGCTCGAGCATGCTGCACGCAGCGTTGTTGGGCTTCCGGCCTCACCTGATGGTGGTGGACCGACACGTCTGGGGCGTGGACCGCGAGTTGGAACAGCCCCTGCGCAGTCTCCGCGAAGCCTTCCCACAGACCCGCATCGTGTTGGGGCTGCGAGAGGTTCTGGACGACCCGGCCGTCGCTGCTCGGGAATGGTCTGCGGCAGGACCCCTCGGGCGACTGCGCGAGGTGTACGACCAGATCTGGGTGTACGGCGACCCCGACGTCCATGATCCGGTGGCCACCGGTGAGGTCCCGGAGGGACTTCGTGACCTGGTCCGCCACACCGGGTACCTGGCGGCCGGGCGGCCCACGGGGGAACGCACCCAAGGGGTGACCAGGCCCTATGTCGTCTCGATGGCCGGCGGCGGCTTCGACGGCGCTGACCTGCTCTGCGCCGCAGCCTCCCTGCGGCTGCCCCACGGCTTTCACCACCTGGTCATCACGGGCCCGCAGATGCCGACGTCGGCGGTCAGCCGGATCACGGCTGCTGCGGCCCGGAACACGACCGTGGTCAGGTCCGTTCCTGACGCCCTGGTGGAGGTGGTCTCGGCGGATGCCGTGATCTCCATGGGCGGCTACAACTCCACGGCAGAAATCCTGACCACCAACACTCCCGCGTTGATCGTGCCCCGCGAGCGACCCCGACGTGAACAACTGATCCGGGCCCGGGCGTTGGCCGCGCGTGGGGCCGTGGACGTCCTCCGGGCCGGAGACGTCAGCCCCGAACGATTGGCTCGTTGGGTGGCTTCGGCGGTCGGGACCGTGCGGTTGCGGCGCGACCTCGACCTGCAGGGCCTCCGTGCGGTGGGCCGACTGGCGGCGGACCTGCTCGCCGACCCCGGGTCCTCCTCGGGCGACACCGACCGGACCCCGGCGTGGGCGGGGCGGGCATGACCGGCCACAGGATCGGATACGTGCTGAAGGTCTACCCACGGTTCTCGGAGACCTTCGTGGTCACCGAAATCCTGGCGCGGGAGGCACAGGGGGAGGACATCGAGATTTTTGCCCTCCGCCACTCCACGGATCCCCGGTTCCACCCGGAACTGGCCCGTGTCCAAGCCCCACTGACCTACGTACCACGTCCGTTCAAGGCGACGGAAGCCTGGGAGGTCGTGCTCCGCGCCCAGGGGGCGGTACCCGGTTTCGCGAAGAACCTGGCGGCACTGTTGCCCGAACTCTCCGACGCCGATCCCACCGTGGTCCACCAGGGCATCGAACTGGCCACACTGATCACCGAGCGGGGAATCACCCATCTGCACTGCCATTTCGCCAACATCTCGGCTCAGGTCGCGGAGATCGCGTCCAGATTGACCGGGGTCCCGTTCTCCGTGACCACCCACGCCAAGGACCTGTTCCACGAGTCCGTGAGCCACACGCGTCTGGAGCGCACGCTGCGGCACGCCGACCACGTGGTCACGATTTCCGAGTACAACCGACGGTTCCTGGACGCCACCTTTCCGGGCCGTACCGAGCACGTGCACCTGGTGCACAACGGCTTGGAACTGGGTCGCTTCCCCTACCGGGAACCGAGCCCGCCCGGCGGTCGATTGCACGTCGTCGGTGTGGGACGCCTGGTCGAGAAGAAAGGATTCGACGTCCTGATCGAAGCCGCTGCCCGGGCCCACGGGCGCGGCCTGCCCCTGCGGGTGAGTATCGCCGGGGGCGGTGAGCTGGAGCAGGACCTGCGGAACCTCGCCCGCGTGCGCAGCGTCGAGGACGTCGTCGAATTCCTGGGCCCGCGGACCCAGCGCGAGATCGTCGAACTCCTGCGCGAGGCGGACGTCTTCGCCGCACCGTGCGTGGTCGGTGCCGACGGGAACGCCGACGGCCTGCCGACCGTCCTGTTGGAAGCCATGGCCATCGGCGTTCCGGTCGTGGCCACGGCGGTCACCGGGATTCCCGAGGTGGTCCGCAACGGATCGTCCGTGACCTCACCGACCGGGATCCTGCTGGAGCCCGGGGACGTTGCGGGCCTGGCCGAAGCCTTCGCCACGGTGGCCGACCCGGGATGGGACCGGCGGGGGACCACAGCCTCCGCACGGGTCCTGGTGGAGACCACCTTCGACTCGAGGGCCCAGGCCGGGACGTTGCGTGCACTTCTGCCTCCGCGACTTCGCGTGGCCTACGTGAGCGCCGACCCCGGCATCCCGGTGTTCGGCACCAAAGGGGCCTCCGTCCACGTCCAGGAGATCATCCGGTGCTGGCGAACCCTGGGAGCGCGGGTCACGGTCTACACCACCCGAGTGGGGGAGGACGTGCCACCCGATCTGGCCGACCTCGACGTCGTACACGTGCCCGTCCCACCCGCCGTGCCGGACACCGACCTCGAGCACGATCGCACGCACCGTGTGGCCGAACGAGAACGCGCCCAGGCTGAGGCCTCTCGAGCCATCGCGGAGCGGGTCGTGGCCGATGGTGCCGACGCCGTCTACGAGCGGTATTCCCTGTTCTCCACGGCGCTGTCCACGATCACCGGCCTCCTGGGCATCCCGGGCTACTTGGAGGTCAATTCCCCCCTGATCGACGAGCAACGCCTGCACCGGGACCTGGTGGACGACGACGGCGCCCGGATCACCTTGGCACAGCAGGTCCGCGCTGCCAGCCGGGTCGCGTGCGTGTCCGAGCCCGTTGCGCGCTGGGTTGCAACAACCGCGGCCGCGTGCCCGGCTCCCGAGGCCTCCGAGAACGGTTGGCGGGAGCGGATCCTGGTGGTGCCCAACGGGGTCAACGTGGACCGCATCCGACCGACCTGTGATTCCCGTCAGGACGTCCTGCGCGGCTCGACGGCTGGGGAGGGACCCGCGGAGGCCCCGCCCGTGGTGGTGTTCGTGGGCACGTTGAAGCCGTGGCACGGTGTGGAACACCTGGTGCGAGCCCGTTCCCTGGCTGCCACGGATTGGCGCCTGCGCCTGGTGGGAGACGGCCCGCAACGTGCTGCCCTGGCGGAGCTGGCTTCCTCCTTGGGCGTGGACGTGGATTTCACGGGCGCGGTGGCTCCGGACGACATCCCGGACTGCCTGGGTGACTGCGCGATCGCAGTCGCCCCCTACCCCCGTACCGAACACAGTTCGGACCAGTACTTCTCACCCCTCAAGGTCTACGAGTACTGCGCCGCGGCGCTGCCCGTGGTGGCCTCCGCCGTGGGCCAGATTCCCGGAATCGTGAATGACGGCGTCACGGGAGTGCTCGTCGAGCCGTCGGACCCCGCGGCTCTGGCGGAGGCGATCGACGGCCTGGTCAGCGACCCGACCCGTCGTCGTTCCATGGGGCGTGCCGCTCGTCGCACGGCCGAGGCGGAGCGCTCCTGGTCTCGGGTGCTGGACAGGATCCTGTCGGGCACGGAACTCGACCCGGTGACAGCGGCATGAGTGGCGCGGCGCCTCGGTCCTCCACATCGGCACTGGGTCGGTCCCTGGGGCTCATCCGACCCCATCTGGGGGAGCACCGCTGGCTCGTCTGCGGTGGGGTGCTCGCCCTGCTGCTGGAGGTCGCCTTCCGAGTGCTGGAACCCTGGCCGCTCAAGATCGTGATCGATGCCGTGACACGGTCCCTCGGCGCGGGCGGGGACGCCGTCGACCCGTGGATCCCGGAGGCCTCCTGGCAACTCTTGGTGGCCGCCGGGTTGGCCACGGTGTGCATCGTGGGCTTCCGGGCGCTCACCAACTACCTGGCCACCGTGGCCTTCACACTGGTGGGTTCTCGGGTGTCGACGGTGCTGCGCGGGCGGCTGTTCCGGCACGTCCAGGCGTTGTCCGACCGCTTCCATTCCGGGTCCCGCGCCGGGGACACCGTGCAGCGCATCGTCTCGGACATCGGCAAGCTTCAGGAGGTTGCGGTCACCGCCGGGCTGCCGCTGCTGGCCAACGTGATCACCTTGGTGGCCATGTGCATCGTCATGCTGTTCCTGGACTGGATGCTGGCACTGGTGGTCGTGGGCGCGATTCTGGTCTTCTGGCTCATGGGCAGGGGCTCCTCCGGACGAATCACGGAGGCCTCGAGGAGGACCCGTCAGGGAGAAGGTGCGCTGGCCAACACGGCACACGAGGCCCTGGGTGCCATCCGCGTGGTCCAGGCCTACGGCCTCGAAAAGCGCATGGCTGCCTCCTTCGACGCATCCAACCGGCTGGCCCTGACCCAGGGCGTGAAGTCCCGCCGCCTGGCCGCGGGACTGGAACGGTCCACGGACGTCATCGTCGGCGTGGCCACCGCGATCGTTCTGGTCGGCGGAGGCCTACGGGTCATGCACGGGCACATGACGTTGGGTGACCTGGTGCTGTTCACCACGTACCTCAAGACCTGCATGAAGCCGCTGCGGGACATGGCCAAGTACACGGGCCGGATCGCCCGCGCGTCCGCCTCGGGTGAGCGGATTGCCGACCTTCTGGACGTCACCCCGGAGATTCGCGACGGCCGGGACTGCGTCGAACTGGAGAACGTCCGCGGTGACATCTCCTTCCGGGCTGTCGACGTGTCCTACGGCGATCCGGCCGACACCGAGCACCGCTTGGTGCTGCGGGACATCGACCTGGTCATTCCCGCTGGGCAACACGTGAGCGTGATCGGGCCCTCCGGTTCGGGCAAGTCCACGTTGGTCTCGCTGCTGGTGCGGACCCTGGACCCGGTGCATGGCTCCGTTGCGATCGACGGGCAGGACCTTCGGCTACTGTCCCTGGCATCCGTCCGGTCGAACGTGGCGCTGCTCCTGCAGGACTCCGTCCTGTTCCACGGCAGCATCCGCGAGAACATCCGCATGGGCCGCGACGACGCAACGGACGCCGAGGTGGAGGCCGCCGCCCGCGCGGCTCAGGCCCACGAATTCGTGGTCGGCTTCCCCGACGGGTACGACACGGTGGTGGCTGAACGCGGGTCCACGCTCTCCGGTGGGCAACGCCAGCGCATCGCGATTGCCCGCGCACTGCTGCGGGACGCACCGATCGTGGTGCTGGACGAGGCCACCACGGGTCTGGACCCCCAGTCGACCACCGCGGTGGTGGACGCCATCGGTGGGTTGATCCTTGGTCGTACGTCTCTTGCCGTGACCCACGACGCCGGCATGGCGCTGGCTTCGGACCGGGTGCTGTGGGTTCAAGACGGTGCCATTCTGCTCGACGGCACACCCCAGGACCTGTTGTCCGCCGACGACGGAGTCTTCGCCGCTTGGGTCGCGCAACAACAGGCCCGCGACCGGCGGGAGGTGCGGGGGTGAGGGACATGCCCGACGCCGGAGCCGACCTGCCCGGGATGACATGGCTCCTGGATCCCGAACGCCTGGTGTCTCTCTTCGAGGGCACCGCCTTTCCCGTGGGCGTCACGGCCGAGGACCTGAGCTCGAGCTACCTCCGGTTCAAACCGGGGGTCTCCGCGGTCCTGCGGGTCGACGTCGGTATCGGCACCGAGTCTGGAACTCGACGCTGTCAGACCTTGTGGGCGGGGACCTACGCGCCGGCCCCCGCAGGCAAAGTGGAGAAGGCCAGGCAGAGGGCGGCAGCTGTCGTCACGGGCCCCGACGAGCCCTTGATGCACGTCCAAACAGTTCCCGGGCACCCCGGGCACGTGATCGCGGTGGGACTGCCGACGGCCGATCTCAAACTCGGCGAGGTACTGCGTACGGTCCTCCCCGACGACGCACGCGACGTGGGCAGCGACTGCTCGCCGGCTCACGTCCTGCGGTTCAACCCGCAGCGCAGGCTGGTGCTGTCGATCGGATCGAACCAGCAGAGGCTGGTGACCAAGATCTGCGTGGAACCCGCTGGAGCCTCCGGAGCTGTGCTCGAACGACTGGCCGCCGCAGGGATCCCCGTGCTGACCGAAGCCCCCACCTCGTGGGCGAAAGCCGACCCCCGGGTGCGTAGTTACCACTGGTTCGGCGACGGTGACCTGTCCTCCCTCTCCGGGACGGCTGCCGGACGGGCGGGCACGTTGGCGGGGCGTGCGCTCGCTGACCTGCACGGTGCACGGGACCTGGTGGGCCAGGGACCCGGAGAGGGGACCGGTGACGCCGGAGCGTGGGATGCCAGTGAACTCGGTCCCCCGATTGACCCGGGGGCCAAACTGGCGGCGATGAGCGCGGACCTACGGGCGCTGGACCTGGCGGCGACGCGTCGGTTCGACACCCTCGCCACCCGCACGCTCGCCCTGCTGGCCCCAGTGCCCGACGGTCGCGAGGAGCGTGACCCCGCAAGGAGTCACTTGCCTGGCACCCGGAGTGCTCTGTTGCACGGTGACTTCTCGACGGACCAGGTCCTCGTGGATTTGCCCGGTCTGGCGGCATTGACCGGCCGGGCTGACCCGGCTGACACGGGTGGGCCGTCAGGGCCTCGTGGCCACCCGGTCGTCATCACAGATCTGGACCGAATCCGTACGGGAGACCCCGCCGATGACTTGGGAAACCTGATCTCCGCAGAGGTACAGACCCGCGTGCTCAACGGCTCGGCCGAGGACCGGGTGTGGGAGGGGCTTTCCGAGCTGAACCAGTACGTCCTGGACGGTTACCGGGCCCGGGTGCGTGCCAGGGGTTCGTCCGCACCCGATGATCGGCAGATCCGAGCCTGGGCCGGATTCCACCTGCTCATGCGGGTGATGTCCCCGTTCAGGAACTGCTCACCCACGTGGCGCTCGGACCTGCAACACCTCATGACCGCCACGGAGCACATCCTTCCGAAACCGGGCCCCGGTCCATCCAGGGATCCAGAAATGCAAGCCCGACCCGGTGACGGTGACGGCATCGTGCCCGCCCGAATCGTGTCGTGCGGGGAGATCCTCACGGTCAAACGCGCCTGGCCGAAGGCCGACGGACGGTTGAGTGCCGAACTCGTGGATTCCGCCGGAAGGATCCGGGCCGCTTCCGCACGCGCAGACAACGGTCGTGCGGAACTCACCTGGCGCGTGCAACCGTTCGGAGTGGATCCTCGTCTGCCCGGGCTGGAGGCCCTTGCCGACACGGGACGGCTGGTGGTGCATCGCAGTGGACGCCGGGCGGTGGTGGAGCTGGCGAACAGCTACGTCAAACTCCTGCCGGAGGGCAGAGCCGAGGCCGTGGCGAGGCCTTCCGAAGAGCTCCACCGCATGGGCAGCGCTGCGGGTTTCCCGGTGCCTCGCGTGCTCTCGGTGGCACCGGACCGAGTGGAGTTCTCCGTGTTGCCGGGGCGGAGCCTCCACGAACTAGGACTGCGAGGACAGGACTCGGCCTACCGGGCCGGGATCCGTTCCTGGGCACGGCGGTGGCCGGACTTGGTCCGCGGCGGTGCCGACTGTCCCACACTCCCGCAGTTCACGGCACAGGACGAAGCATCGGTCCTGGCCGACTGGGTGGCCCGGTTGGAGGCCTTCCCCGGGGCGTCAGGTGGAGCCCGGAGGTCTGTGCGGGAAACTTTGGACCGCGTCACGGAGGCCTTGGTGCACAACGCCCCGCGGCAGGCAGGGGGAGTGCTGCACCGCGATCTTCACGAGAAACAGGTGATCGTCGACGGCCCCCATGTCGGCCTGCTCGATTTTGACACCGCTGCGGCGGGGGAGCCCGCACTGGACCTGGCCAACCTGAGTGTGCACTTCGAGTGGCATCGGCGTCAGGGGGTCTTGAGCCCGGCGCTCTGTGCCTACGGCCAAGGGGCCGTGACGGAGACGGCCGAAGAACTCGGCGTCCGAGGTGACAGGTTCGAGGTCTACCGCGCGTCGACCCGGTTGCGGCTGGGGTGTGTGTACGCGTTTCGACCGAGGTGGGCCGCTCTGGCCCGGGAGTGGTTGGCAGAGCAACCCGTGTGAGCTGAACGTGTCCGGCGGATCACGACCCCACCAGAACGGCCAGGAACCATTGGGGCGAGAGCCGGTTTCTCATACGCATCTTATGTACGGGCATGACCATGTGAACCATGAAAGTTGTCTGGTCCACACTCGGTCTGGTAGTCGTCGGTGTCCTGGCGTTGCTGCTGTGGAATGCCGCCTCCGGTGAACCACGGCAAGAGGTCCTGCGCGAAGGGGTCGTGGTGGACGGTGGCGCGTCCTCGCCCAGCCCCAGCGGGACGGTCGAGACCCCGGGCGAGGAGACCTCGGGAGCAGCGCAGAACGCCTCGGGGGAGTCCAGTTCCCAAGCGGATCGCGAGGACGACTCCCAGGCCACGCAACCGCCGGTCACGGAATCCCCGGTGGCTGCGGACGCCGGTGTGGGCGACAACGCGGCCGCCGCGCAACCGCCCGCGGTCACGAATCCACAGCCGGTGCCGGCCCCGGCGGAGGCCGCTGCACCCACTCAGGTCCCGGTCCCCGTACAGCCCGCCCCGGCACCCGTTCCTCAGCAGGGTTCCGTCGACGACGGTGCCCATGGCGACGTGGAGCTCGAAGGGGACGGTGACGACGACTCCGAGGGAGACGATGCGGACGACTGGGACGATGACTGAACTGACGTGGAAAACGGGCCGCATGTGCGGGTGATGTCAGGCCGGTTCGCCCGGTGCCCGTCACCGGCTGCCACGGTTTTTGCAACGCGGAGAACCCCTGTTACAGTATTCCGCGTTGCCCCGATAGCTCAGTGGTAGAGCGCCATCTTGGTAAGATGGAGGTCCCGGGATCGATTCCCGGTCGGGGCTCTCGTGATGAGGGCCCGCGGTTCACATTTTCAGCGTGATCCCGCGGGTTTCCCCATCCATCCTGGCGGTGTAGCTCAGCTGGTTAGAGCGCACGACTCATAATCGTGAGGTCGACGGATCGAGCCCGTCCACCGCTACGGACCGAAAGCCCGTGATCCTTTGAAACACCAGGATCGCGGGCTTTCCTCGTGTGAGTCCGGCAGGTAGTTGACCACACTGAGAGGAGCGCCTTGTGAGCGTGAACCCCGATGTCCTGGGCCGGACGTATCCGTCCATCGCCCCCTACCAGGTCTCCCGCGAGGCCGTCCGCGCTTTTGCCGCCGCGGTCCACGCGCAGGCGCCCGTTCACAGCGACCTCGACGCCGCGCGGGCCGCCGGCCACGCCGACCTGGTGGCACCTCCCACGTTCGCGATCATCGTGGCGCAGAAGGCCGAGGCCGCGGTCGTGGCGGACCCGGAGGCCGGGATCGACTTCTCACGTGTGGTCCACGCCGACCAGCGCTTCACCCACCATCGCGCGATCGTGGCCGGCGACGAACTGACGGCCGCCACCACGGTGGACACCGTCCGGGCCGTGGGTACGGGTGGCATGGTCACCTTCCGCACGGAAATCGTCGACCCGGAAGGGCAGCCGGTGTCCACCGCGCTGTCTTCGCTGCTCGTGAGGGGAGAGGACCAGTGAACGTGGAATTCGAGTCACTCGAGAAGGGCCAGGAAGTGGCCACCAGGACGGTCGAGCTGTCCCGTGCCGACCTGGTGCGTTACGCGGCCGCCTCCGGGGATTTCAACCCCATCCACTGGAACGAACCGTTCGCGACGTCGGTGGGGCTGCCCAACGTCATCGCCCACGGGATGCTGACCATGGGCGCGGCCATGCAGGTCGTCGTCGACTGGGCCGGGGATCCCGCGGCCGTCACCGACGTCCAGACCCGGTTCACCAAGCCCGTCGTCGTTCCCAATGCCTTCGGCGCGGAGGTCGAACCCTCGACCACGCTGAGCATCTCCGCAAAGGTCGGAGCCCTGGACCCTGAGGCCAGGACGGCCCGGATCGACCTCACGGTCACCGCCCCGGACCTCTCCGATCCCGGCGTGGCACGTGACGCGGCCCCCGCCCTCAAGGTGCTGGTCAAGGCACAGGCCGTGGTGGTCTGCCGATGACCCCGGCCCGCGGGCGCTCCTTGCGTTCGTGGACCGTCGCGGTCTTCGCGATCTATCTGGCCTCCGGGCTGGCCATCTCGGCCTGGCTGACGCGGATCCCCACGATCGCCGACTCCCTCGACCTGGGGCCCGCGGCGTTGGGCGCCCTGCTGCTGACCCAGACCGTCGCGGCCTTCGCGTCCGTGTCGGCGTCGGGGCTGATCGTTCTGCAGCTCGGAGCGCGGCGCACACTTGCGTTGTTCTCGGCCATGGTCACCGTGGGGCTGTTCGTGCTCGGCACGGGTGTGACGGTCCTTCAGTCCCTGCCGGTCACGGTCGTCGGGCTCCTGCTCTTCGGGCTCGGGTCGGCCACCTGGAACGTGGCCGCCAATGTCGAGGGGACGGCCCTGGAAGTCGGCCTCGGACGTTCGATCATGCCGATGATGCACGGGTTCTTCTCGATCGGCACCGTGCTGGGCGCGGGGGTCGGTTCGCTGGCGGCCGCGGGGCAGGTTCCGTTGCTGTGGCACGTCGGCCTGGTCGCCTGCGTCATGTTCGCGCTCGTGTGGTTCGCGCTGCCCGCACTCCAGGGCGACGACCGCGCCACCGACCCACACCATCGTGAGGTCCAACCGATCACCTCGCAGATTCCCGTCATCACCGGGACACTCCCTGCGGTTCCACCGCGATCCGACGACGACGCAGCGGGCCCGGCTGAGGGCGGACGGCCCATCACCACCGCGGGCAGTGACGCTCCCGGGAACTCCGAGAGGAGTCCCGGTAAACCCGTGTCCGTCCTGGAAGCGTGGAAGGACCCGCGGACCGTTCTGGTCGGGATCTTCGTGCTCGGCATGGCCCTGACCGAGGGCGCGGCCAACGACTGGGTGGCGCTGGCCCTGACCGAGGGCTACGGGGCAGAGGAATCGGTGGGTGCGGTCGGATACGGCATCTTCGTGGCCGCCATGACCACGGGCCGGATGAGCGGCACCTGGCTCATCGACCGGTTCGGGCGGATCCCGGTGCTCCGGGTGGCCTGCGCCCTGGCCCTGGTGGGGCTGGCGGTGTTCGCCTTCTCGCCCTCCGTCACGGTCGGCCTGATTTCCTTGTTCCTGTGGGGCCTCGGGGCCTCGCTGGGGTTCCCCGTCGGGATGTTGGCGGGCGCCGGCGGCCCCGCCTCGTCCGCCCGCCCCCCCT
>NZ_JAAOZS010000004.1:114185-208686 GCF_011602805.1 Kocuria sp. JC486
GCTCCCCGGCGGGGAGGCGGCCGCCCCCCGACGACCCCGTACGGTCCGCCGCCAACGTCTCCGTGGTGTCCACCATCGGCTACGGCGCCTTCCTGGGCGGCCCGCCGCTGCTCGGGCTGCTCGGCGAGGGCATCGGCGTCCGCAATGCGTTGGCCTGCGTCATGGCCTTCGTCGTCGTCTCCTTCGTGTTGATCCCGTGGCTGCGTCCGCCAAGGGCTGAGCAGCCCGTCCACGGCGGACGGGCGGGGTCCTCGGCTCGCTAGGATGGCGGGCATGACCGCCGTACACCACCCCTCACTCGCCGACCTCACCACCACCGCTGTGGGCGGCCCCGTGAACACCTACGTCCGGGCCGAGACGGAGGAGGAGATCGTCGCGGCCGTGCGTGCGGCGGACCAGGCCGGTGAGCGGCTGCTGGTCGTCGGCGGTGGCTCCAATCTCCTGGCGGGTGACGCCGGGTTCGACGGCACGGTCGTGCACATCGCCTCCCAGGGCATCCAGGTGGACCACGCCTCGGACTGCGCCGGGACCCTCCTAACGGTCGCGGCCGGCCATTCGTGGGACGACGTCGTCGCGTGGACGGTCGAGAACGAACGGGTGGGGATCGAGTCCCTCTCCGGCATCCCGGGAACCACGGGCGCCACTCCCGTGCAGAACGTGGGGGCCTACGGTCAGGAGGTCTCCCAGACCATCGCGCGGGTCAGCGTCTACGACCGTGAAGCGGGGCGCCGGACGTCCTTCGCCTTCGCGGACCTGCACTTCGCCTACCGGGACTCCTACCTCAAGCGAACGACCGTGGACGGCTCGCCGCGATTCGTCGTGCTGGCGGTGCACTTCCAGTTCACCCACGGGGAACTCTCCAAGCCCGTCCGCTACGCGCAGCTGGCCCAGCACCTCGGGATCGAGCTCAACCAGCGTGCACCTCTGGCCGACGTGCGCCAGGCGGTGCTGGACCTGCGGGCCGGCAAGGGTATGGTTCTGGCCCCGCAGGACCGGGACACGTACAGCACGGGCTCGTTCTTCACCAACCCGATCGTCTCCGACGACGTGATCGACTCCCTCGTGCCCGCGAATGCCCCGCGGTTCCCCGTCGTCGATGCGTCGGGGGAGCCCGTGCAAGGCAGCACGAAGCTCTCGGCTGCGTGGCTGATCGACAACGCGGGCTTCGGCAAGGGCTTCGGCCTCCCGGGATCCCGCAACGAACGACTCGGCATCGACGGCGCCGACGTCGCAGGTGGCCGGGCGTCGCTGTCCACCAAACACACCCTGGCCCTGAGCAACCGCGGGGAGGCACGGGCCGAGGACATGGCCTCCCTGGCCCGTGTGGTCCGTGACGGTGTGCACCAAGTGTTCGGAGTCGAGCTGGTTCCCGAACCGGTGCTCGTCGGGTTGAGCCTGTGAACGCCGGGGGCCGGGTGGCTCCCGACCCCGCGGATTCCGCACTGGCCGACGAACTCCGCAGGGGGCAGGACCGCAACCACCCCGTGCGTCAGCGCATCGAACGCTTCCAGGAGTGGTCCCACAGGGGGACGCGGTGGCGACGAATGACCGTGCGGGGATCCATCACACTGATCGGCTTGCTCCTGTTCGTGGCGGGCGTGGCCATGCTCGTGCTGCCCGGCCCCGGGTGGGTGTTCATCTTCCTGGGCATCGGCGTCTGGTCCATGGAGTTCGACTGGGCTCACCGGCTCAACCAGTGGGCCCTACGCCACCTGAGCCTGTGGTGGGCCAGGTTGCGAGAAACCCCCGTGGTCCAGTGGTGGCACTGGTGCGTCTCAGGTGCCCGGGCGCGGGTGCTGCAGAACGAGGCCGGCGCGCAGCGACAGGCTCAGGGGCGGCCCGTCCGCTTCTCGGCGCGCAACGCCGGTCCGGGCCAGTGATGCAGTCAGCATGAGGCCCCCCCCGGATCCAGTCAACCGGATCCAGGTCCCGGTATCAGAGCGTCCCGACGGCGATCTTGAGCATGCGCCGCAGCGGTTCGGCGGCACCCCACAGCAGTTGGTCACCCACGGTGAAGGCCGAGATGTACTCGGGGCCCATCTCCAACTTGCGCACGCGCCCCACCGGAACCTCGAGTGACCCGGAGGCGGCCACCGGCGTGAGGTCCAAGGAGGAGGCTTCCTTGGTGTTGGGAACGACTTTGGCCCACTCGTTGTCACGGTCCAGGATCTGTTCGATCTCCCGCACCGGAAGGTCCTCCGTGAGCTTGATCGTGAGCGCCTGGGCGTGGGAGCGCATGGTTGCGATCCGTACGCACAGGCCGTCGATCGGGATAAGGTTCTCGGCGGTGCGGCCCAGGATCTTGTTCGTCTCGTCGCCCGCCTTCTTCTCCTCGCGCGACTGGCCGTTGCCCAGGTCCGAGTCGATCCAGGGAATCAGGGAGCCGGAGAGCGGGGCACCGAACTGCGTGGTGTCCAGATCGCCGGAACGCTGCTTCGCCAGGATCTTGCGGTCGATCTCCAGGATGGCGGAGGCGGGATCGGCAAGGCCCTCGGCCACCTCGGTGTGGAGGTCGCCGAACTGCTGGAGGACTTCCCGCATGTGGCGGGCGCCGCCGCCGGAGGCCGCCTGGTACGTCATCGACGTCGCCCATTCGACCAGTCCGTTGCGGAACAGGCCGCCCATGCCCATGAGCATGCAGGACACGGTGCAGTTGCCTCCGATGAAGTCCTTGACGCCGGAACCCAAACCGGCGTCGATCACGTCGCGGTTGACGGGGTCCAGGACGATGATCGAGTCGTCGTTGCCTCGCAGGGTCGATGCGGCGTCGATCCAGAGACCGTCCCATCCACGTGCGCGGAGCTGGTCGTGGACCTTGCCGGTGTAGTCACCGCCCTGGGCGGTCACGATGATCGGAAGTGCCGCCAGCGCGTCCAGGTCATAGGCGTCCTGCAACGTGCCCGTGTCGCCCAACCCGTCGATCTCGGGGGCCTTGGCGCCGGGGGAAGAGGTCGTGAAGAACACCGGTTGGATGTCGGCGAAATCGCCTTCCGTCTGCATCCGGTCCATGAGCACGGAACCGACCATGCCGCGCCAGCCGACCAGGCCGACGGTGGGGTTGGGGTTGGCGATCGAAGTCATGCGCGCCAGTCTACGGACCCCGGAGAGCACCAGCGAGGCAGGGCGTCATGATGTGATGCAGGTCGCCTCGGCCCGGAACCGGTGCCGGCGGGGGTCTCAGGCCACCAGGTCGTTGTACTGCGGGAACCGCCGCAGGTAGTCCTGGACGTAGGTGCAGGTGGGGTGGATGAGCACACCGGACGCGTGGCAGCTGTCCAGGACCAGGGTGATCAACGTGCGGGCGTAACCCTGTCTGCTGAACCGTTCGTCGATGATGGTGTGCTGCAACTCGACCGTTCCGTCCAGGTGGCGTTCGACGCCCACGAAGCCGATGAACGTCGCGTCGTTCCACAGCTCCACGCGGGACTGGTCCGGGTTGTCCACGAGCCGCAAGGACGGATCCTCGCGGATCTGCGGTTCGGTGAAATCGGGGTTTCCAGTGCTCACGGTGCCTCCCGGCGTCGTGCGATCGGGTGTGGTGCACACCACCCTAGTGTCCTGCTGGGCGCACGTTCGCATACGGGCCGGTCAGTGCCGCTGCCAGGTTTCGATGTGCCATGCCGTGCCCGTGCGCGAGACCTGCCTTGCGCCGGCGGCCACCAGGTGCCACTCGGTCCCGAGCTCCGGTGCTCGGGTGTCGCCGTCGACGTCGAGATCCAGTACCGAGACCACGGCGCGGGTCACGGGGACGTCCGGATCGGCCATCGCGTGCGCGTAGAGCTGTCCGCCGCCGATGACCCAGACCAGCTCGCCCCCGGGGGCCGCTGCCGCAGCCGCCACCGCATCCGCGTAGCTGCCCACGACGACGGTGTCCGTACCCTCCACCGTCGGGTCGTCCGCCTTCTGCGCGTCACCCGGGACCGTCACGGCCTCCGGGCGGGAGGTCACGACGACGTTCGTGCGGCCGGGCAGCGGACGGAACCTGGGCGGAAAGGACTCCCAGGTCCTGCGGCCCATGATCACCGGGTGGCCCAGTGTCTGCCGCTTGAAGTGCTGGAAGTCCTCGGGCAGGTGCCAAGGCATGCTGCCGTGGTCACCGATCACGCCGTCGCGGGTCTGTGCCCAGATCGCTGCGATCTCCGGGACGTGTACGCCCGCCGCGGGTTCCGAACTCACACGGCCACCGGTGCCTTGATGCCGGGATGGTGCTTGTAGTCCAGCAGCTCGATGTCCTCGTAGTCGTAGTCGAAGATCGACTCCGGGCGGCGGGTGAAACGGACCTGCGGATACGGGTGCGGCTCCCGGGCCAGCTGGCGGGCCACCTGTTCCTGGTGGTTGTCGTAGACGTGAACATCGCCACCGGTCCACACGAACTCGCCCGGCAGCAGATCCGTCTGCTGGGCCACCATGAGGGTCAACAGGGCGTAGGAGGCGATGTTGAACGGAACGCCCAGGAACATGTCCGCGGAGCGCTGGTAGAGCTGGCAGGACAGCTTGGCCGGACCTTCGGCCTGCGGCTCCACCCAGAACTGGAACATCGTGTGGCAAGGGGGAAGGGCCATGTCATCGACCTCGGCCGGGTTCCACGCCGTCACGATGTGGCGGCGGGAATCGGGGTTGGTGCGGATCTGCTCCACTATCTTGGCGATCTGGTCGATGGTCCCGCCGTCAGGAGTGGGCCAGGAACGCCACTGCACGCCGTAGACGGGGCCCAGGTCCCCGTTCTCGTCGGCCCATTCGTCCCAGATGCTCACGCCGCGTTCCTGCAACCACCGCACGTTGGAGGATCCGCGGAGGAACCACAGCAGTTCGAGTGCCACCGACTTGAAGTGCACGCGCTTGGTGGTCAGCAGGGGGAAGGACTCGGAGAGGTCGTAACGGATCTGGCGGCCGAAGACCGAACGCGTTCCGGTGCCCGTCCGGTCGGACTTGTGGGTGCCGTGGGCCGCGACCTCACGCAGCAGGTCCTCGTACGGGGTGGGGATGTCGGTGGGGGATTGGGTCATTCAAAGTCTCCTGCGGGGTCTCCTGCGGGCCTGTGGTTCCGGGCACGTGAGGTTGTGTGACCTGGAGTGCCGGGGTCGGTTTTGGTCAGGACTCGAACGGTTTGACGATCTCCAGCGAGACGGCTCGCTGACGGTGCCTGCGGGAGACCTGCAACACCAACATCTCCCCGGGGACCAAGTACGGGTCCTCGGTCGGCAGCATCTTGCGCAGGTTCGACGGCAGGTGACCGCGCAGCACACCCAACGCGGTCGGGAGAACCGGTCGGTGGGTGCACAAGGCCACCGGCTTGTCCTTGTCGAACAGGGTCTCCACCACGGCCGATGCCTTCTTGGGGCTGCGCTTGTGGGCCGCCTCCGTGAGCGCCGGCCGTTCCTTGACCTTCAATCCGGCCGTCTTGGCGTAGGGGGTCACCGTGGACAGACAGCGCAGCCACGGCGACGAGATCACGCGCTGCGGAGACCACACCTTGAGCAGTTGGGTCACGGCCAGGGCCTGGCGCTTGCCGGTGGCCGCCAGGGGACGGTCGCCTTCGGCACGTGACCACGACGAACGCGGCTTGGCCTTCGCATGACGCACCACGATCACGGGGCGAACGGCAAGATCCCCCGCCTGGTGCAGTTCGACGAGCCGCCGCAGGGGGATCCGGTCGGTCTCGTTCGTGAGCAGCCGCGCGGCCTCCTCCGGGGAGACCCAGCGCAGCTGATCGACTTCCTTGCCGTCGGGCCGGGGTTCGACGTACGGGGGGACCTCCGCACTCCAGTAGTACACGTGCTTACGACCGGCCTTGACCTGATACTCCGTGGTCGGCAGGGGGACCCCCAGCCGGACGTCCAGGTTGACCTCCTCCCGGACCTCGCGATGGGCGGCCTCGGGCAGGGTTTCGTCGTCGTCGAGCTTTCCCTTGGGCCAGGACCAGTCGTCGTACCGGGGGCGGTGGATCACCAGGAGTTCGATTCCACCGGCGCCCGGGCGCCAACACAGGCAGCCTGCGGCACGAACCTCGGGCACGGAGTCGGGGCCGTGTGCCGAGGTGCGGTAGGCAGATGTGGGCATGGTCTTCCCGGCATCCTTTCGTGACGGACCGGTGGTTCGGGGTCCTGGGGCTGATCGGCCGCAGTCGCGAGGGTGGCACCGCGGTGCCAGCCGACCACTCGAGTTCCCGAGCCAGCACATGCTAACCCTTCGGGGCGGCGGGTGCTGGCCTCCGGTTCACGTGCGGCTGAACATCACGTCCAGGTGCCAGGGCCGGAAGCCGATGCTGCGGTACAGGTTCATCGCGGGTTCGTTGTCACCGTCCACGTAGAGCAGTACTTCGTCCAACCCCTGCTCGGCCAGATAGTGCAGGCCGGCGATGGTCAAGGACCGACCGAGGCCCAGTCCTTGACGATCGGGAGCGATGCCGACAACGTGCACCTCTCCGCGCGCGGGTTCCTTGGCGGTCGCGGGGTGGATCTTGGTCCAGTGGAATCCCGCGATGCGTTGAGGGTCGTCCAGGGGGTGAGCGATGAGGAAACCGCGGGGGTCGAACCAGCCCTCACCCTCCCGCTGTTCCAGATCTGTCAGCGTCATGCGGCCCTGCTCCGGGTGGTCGGCGAACGCGGCCGCGTTGACCTCCAGCCAGGCCGATTCGTCCTGCCCCACGTTGAACGGGCGTAACCCGAGCCCGGCCGGAAGGTCGACCGGCAGCTCGGTGGCGATGTCCCGCAGGGGGCGCAACAGTCGATGCAGCTCGCGCACGGGTTCGAATCCGAGCGTTGCCGCCACGGCGCGCGCGGCGGCGTGATCCCCGTGGGCCCAGGCCTCCACCGGACCGATCACGGGTTCGAGCGCGCGTTCCACCAGTTCGCGGCCCAGCCCAGCCCCGCGCCGATCGGGGGCCACGACCGCTTCCAGGAGAGTCTGGCCCTCCCGGTCCACCGGGGCGACGACGACTGCGGCGGCGGCCAGGGGCGTCTCCCCGGAATCGGGGGCAACGTCCTCGGAGGGGGTGTCCCCTTGCGGTGTCCGTTCCAGGGCGGTCACGGTCACCCGCTCGGGGGCCGAGCGCAGGTCCACCAGGGTCTGGTCAGAGAAGGGCGGATCCCCGTCCTGTGTTTCGGCGACCCGGGCCAATTCGAGCACCCGGCGGGCGGTTGATTCACCGGGTGGGAGATCGCGCCACACGGGGTGGTTCGTCTCCGCGCCGGTCGGTGTCTCAGGGTGATCGGTTGTCACGCTGTGCCGCCTCTCTACAGTCGCTCGAACGTTCAACCGGGCTGCCCGGCCGTCCTACCGCTGATCGCTGAATCGGTGCTCGGCCGAGCGGTCCGCGGCCAGGCTGTAACCCACGTTACGAACCGTCGTGATCACATGTTCGTGGTCGGGCCCGAGCTTTGAACGCAGCCGTCGCACGTGGACATCAACGGTCCTGGTGCCACCGTAGTAGTCATAGCCCCACACCTCGGACAGCAGCTGGCTCCTGGTGAAGACGCGCCCCTGGTTCTGGGCCAGGAACTTCAAGAGCTCGAACTCCTTGTACGTGAGGTTCAGGGCCTCGGTCCCCACGTGCACCGAGTACGCTGCCTCATCGATCACGATCGCACCGGCCTGGATCTGCAGGTCCTCCCCACCGTCCTCGACCGCCGCCGTTCGTGCAGAGGCCAGCCGAAGCCTGGCCTCGACCTCGGCGGGGCCCGCGGTGTCGAGGACGACGTCGTCGACCATCCAGGTCGCGGCCACGGCTGCCATGCCACCCTCCGTGAGGACCATGATCACGGCGGCCTCCAAGCCCTTGGCGCGCAGCAGCTGAGCGAGGTTGCGGGCGGAGATCAGGTCCGTGCGTCCGTCGACGATCACCACGTCGGCGGTGACGGCATCGACGGCGCCGGAGACGGTGCGCGTGGGCTGGACGGCCACGCGGTGATTGAGCAAGTCAAGAGCGGGGAGCACGGTGGAGGAAGGCACGGCGGAGTCGGTGAGCATCAGAATCTCGATCAACCGCCTGGCTCCTGTTCTCCGTCTGTCCTGCGTGTCCGCTACGGCACGGACAGGTGCTGGGGACCCGACTGCGATTATAAAACCCCGTGTTACTGACGTATTGCGCCGTGTGTCGCGGGTGCCTGGTACGGGCAGGTGAGCGTGGGCCCCTGGGATGATCTGCTGCAGTGCGGAATCCGGCTATCGTTGGCTCTCGACGTCCTCGCGGCGTCTCTGCCAGAACAACCGGTACCGGCCTACCGCGCAGTCGGAACGGCCCAGCCGCCACAACGTCCTCACCGCGGACGTCGAGCCAGGAAAGCATCCGATGCGTTACCTCCAGATCGTCGCCGTCTCCGTGCTGGCGCTGGTGATCGCCCTGGCGGCTGCCGCCATCGGCGGGGTGGCGCCGGTTGTCGTCGTGATCGCGATGAGTGTCGTGATCGGCCTGGGCTGGTCCCTGGCCGTGGGCATCCGCGCTCGCTACCGGCACAACGTCATCATCCTGGTCAGTGGCATCCTGGCTGCGCTGCTGTCCTGGCTGCAGCCCGATCAACGCCTCGTGTGGCTGCCCGCCATCGTGGGCATCGCGCTCATCGCCACCTTCCTGGCCGAACTCGTCCGCGGCGAAGGCGCCCGGCACCGGTTGGAGTCCACGATCTCCTCGGTCGTGGCCGTTCTCGCCGCGGTGTCCAGCTCGGGATGGATCGCGCTGTCCCAGTACCTGCACGCGTCGGAGGGGTCGCCCGTGGCGGCCATCGTGATCTCCGGTCTGGTGAGCTTCCTGGTGATCGGTGTGATCGGAGCACGCATGATCGCAGCAGCCCCGAAGGAGGGGCCTCGGCGGGGGATCGCATCCCTGGGCGTGACCCCGGTGGCACTGCTGGGCCCGGCCGTCTTGTTCACGTCCCAGTTCGTGGGCCTCGTGGTAGCTTGAGCCCATGCTTGCTCTAGAGATCTTCTACCTCGTCCTGCTCGTCCTGGCCGTTCTTTGCATCGCGGGCGTTGCCGCGGTCGTCCTGAAGGGTCTGTTCAAGGGTCAGAAGTAATCGTGCCGATCGAAATTCCCTCCGATCTCACGCCGGAACTCGTACCGTTCGCGTGGCTGTTGGGTGAATGGGAGGGCGACGGTTTCCTGGGCTACGGCGATGTGGACCAGCGCCCCTTCCGCCAGCACGTTCACTTCGCGCACCACGGACTTCCGTTCCTCGAATACCGCGCCGAAACGCACCTGATCGACGAAGACGGGCTGCCTGCGCGACTCATTGCGGTGGAGAACGGTTTCTGGCAACTCGAGCGGTCCTTCGAGGACGGCGACCTGGGCCCGGGTCTGCTGCCCCCCGATGTCGTCCCCGTCCTGCGTGACGCGGACTCCGTCGAGAAGTTGCGCACCGCGGACGGAGGATTCCCCGTGCTGGCCACGATCAACCGCCCCGGGGGAGTCTCCGAGCTTTACCTGGGGGAGATCAACGGGCCCCGGATCCAACTCGGCACGGACGCGGTCATGCGCTCGCCGGGCGCCAAGCAGTACACGGCCGCCACTCGAATGTTCGGCCTGGTCAACGGCGACCTTTTCTGGGCCTGGGACATGGCGGCCGAAGGGCATCCGCTGGGCACACACGCCTCCGCGGAACTCAAGAAGAAGGACTGATTGCACGTGGCCGGAGCCACCTACCGTTCCCCGATTCTCGATGCGGCCCCCGGGGCGGTGGAAGCCACGGGACCGGATGCCGGAGTGGCAGCCCACTACGGCGACCCGCTGCGGGAACAGCGGGCCCTGGCCGCCGGAGACGCGGTGGTCGACCTGTCCCACAAGGGAGTCCTGACCGTCTCGGGCCAGGATCGTCTCACGTGGCTCACCACCTTGAGTTCCCAGGTCCTCACGGGCATCGTTCCGGGAGACAGTTCCGAAACCCTTTTCCTGTCGGTGCAAGGCCGTGTGGAGGCTGCACCGCACGTTCTCGACGACGGCAGCTCCGTGTGGCTGATCGCTGAACCGGGAGAAACAGCACTGCTCAAGGACTGGCTCGAGTCCATGCGGTTCGCCTTGCGCGTGGAGGTTGCCGACCGCACTGCCGATGTCGCCGTCGTGGGGGCCACGCGCGTTCCGGAGCACCTGGCGGTTCTGTCCCGTCAACTCACCGCGAGCCCCTTTCCCGGGGCGCAACCAGACCCGGCCACCGCGCTTCCGCTGGTGTGGGACGACCCGTGGCCGGGCGTCACGAACGGTGGTTGGGGTTACGCGATCCATGACGATCACCCCGGACGGGAGAGGTCGTGGCACGAGGTGCTCGTCCCACGCCCCTTGCTCGTCGATGCCCTGACGGGCCCGGCTGCGGACGGCCTGGGACTGGCTGGCTCCTGGGCGGCCGAGGCCTTGCGCATCGAAGCCTGGCGCCCCCGTGCGTTGGTCGACGCCGATGAGCGCACGGTGCCGCACGAACTGGACTGGTTGCGAACCGCCGTGCACCTTCAGAAGGGGTGCTACAAGGGGCAGGAGACCGTGGCCCGGGTCCACAACCTGGGGCACCCTCCGCGCCGCCTGACGTTCCTGGACCTCGACGGCTCCGAGCACACCGTCCCTCCCGCCGGCTCGGAGGTCCTGGCGGGGGACCGGGTGGTGGGCCGAGTGACCGCGGCCCAGATGCACCACGAGGCCGGTCCCATCGCACTGGCTGTGCTCAAACGATCCGTCGACCCAGCTGCGCAACTCAGGGTGCGCAGCGTCCACGAAGCATCCGACGGCACCGAGGGATCGCAGGATGCCCCGGCGGAGGTCGGTGAGCAGTGGGCCGCGGCGCAGACCGTCGTCGTCCCACCCGAGGCCGGCCAGACCGTCCAGCGGGAGAAGGGCTTCCTGCGCGGTCCCCGCGGCTGATTCTCCCGTCGGTCAGCACATGGCTGCGGCCCCCGGACCGTCAAGGTCTGGGGGCCGCACCACGGGTCAGAGGGCGGTGTCAGCGTCCGAAGAGCACCTTCGCCTCGTTGTAGCGTGCCTCCGGGACCGACTTGAGCCCGTCCAGGGCCTCGGTGAAGTCAACCCGCACGACGTCGGTTCCGCGCAGGGCAACCATCTTGCCCCACTCGCCGTCGCGCACCAGGTCCACGACGCCCATGCCGAAACGCGTGGCCAGCACGCGGTCGAAGCCCGTGGGCGCTCCACCGCGTTGGATGTGGCCCAGCGTGGTGTTGCGGGTCTCGATGCCGGTCAGGCGTGCGATCTCCGCGGTCACGTACTCGCCGATGCCGCCCAGACGCGGGCGGCCGTCGGCTTCCAGGCCCTTGTCGTGCAGGACCTCGTCGAAGCCCTCGGGGATGAAGCCCTCTGCCACGACCACCAGTGGCGAACGGCCGCGTTCATGGACCTCGGAGACCCAGGCGGCCACCTGTTCCATGGGGACCCTCTGCTCCGGGATCAGCACGGCGTGCGCTCCGGCGGACATGCCCGAGTGCAGGGCGATCCAGCCGACGTGACGTCCCATGACCTCCGCGACCATGCACCGGTGGTGAGAATCGCCGGTGGTGCGCAGCCGGTCCATGGCATCGGTGGCGATCTGGACGGCCGTGTCGAAACCGAACGTGTAGTCCGTGGCCTGGAGGTCGTTGTCGATGGTCTTCGGAACACCGACCACGGGCAGCCCAGCGTCGGCCAGGCGCTTGGCTCCGGCGAGGGTTCCTTCACCGCCGATGGCGACAATGGCGTCGACACCCAGTTCCTTGATGGTCCGGGAGATGTTCTCCGGGCCGCCGTTGGGACCGTCGAAGGGGTTGGTGCGAGAGGTGCCGAGGATGGTGCCGCCCTGACGCGCCAGCCCGCGCACGGAGGTGCGGGGGATCTCCATGACGTCGCCCTCGACCACGCCGCGCCAACCGTCCAGGAAACCCACGAACTCGTAGTCGTAGGACTTGATGCCGTGCAGCACGGCACCGCGGATCACGGCGTTCAGGCCGGGGCAGTCGCCGCCGCTGGTCAACAGACCGATCTTCATGCTCACTCCTCAAGGAGATAGGGGACCGACAGTGCCGTTGCGGGGTCCGATTCAAGATCCTCGGGACTGCCGGTGAAACTGCTCCCCAGTCTAGGAGCTGACCTACGGGAAGGGGCGGCTGTTGGCAGTAGATGCCGTGAACACTGCCCGACGGGTGAGCGTTAAGTTCCGGTTCACCGGACCGTGAGACGTGGCCCACTAGGATGGAAGGGATGATCCAGGCACCCTCGCGGTGCACCCGCCGTCCCGAAGGAGTGGTTGAGATGCCCGAAGTCCCACAAGAGAACCTCCGGGAGTTCATCGACAAGCTCGTGGAACAGGGGTACACGGTTCAGGAGGGGCATTCCCCGGACCCGGACCTGATCGATCCGGGTGGATCCGCGGTCGAGACCTGGCGTGAGGGCTACCCCTATGCCGAGCGTATGTCCCGTGACGACTACGAGATGGAGAAGTACAAGCTCCAGATCGAACTGCTCAAGCTGCAGTACTGGTCCCAGGACAACAACCTGCGCCACATTCTGGTCTTCGAAGGCCGTGACGCCGCGGGCAAGGGTGGCACGATCAAGCGCTTCATGGAGCACCTCAACCCGCGTGCGGCCCGCACCGTGGCGTTGAACGCCCCGACCGAACGTGAGCGCGGACAGTGGTACTTCCAGCGCTACATCCAGCACTTCCCGACCTTCGGTGAGATGGTCATGTTCGACCGGTCCTGGTACAACCGCGGAAACGTGGAACGGGTCATGGGATTCTGCACCGACGACGAGTACGAGTCCTTCATGGAGCAGGCCCCGGTTTTCGAAAAGATGATCGTGGACTCCGGGATCCACCTGACCAAGTTCTGGTTCTCGGTCACCCAGCACGAACAGCGCACCCGGTTCGCGATCCGCCAGATCGACCCCGTGCGCCGGTGGAAGCTCTCCCCGAACGACCTCGCCTCCCTGGACCGCTGGGACGAGTACACGTTGGCCAAGGAAGAGACCTTTCGCCGCACGGACACGGATCACGCCCCGTGGATCACCATCAAGTCCAACGACAAGAAGCGCGCACGCCTCAACGCGATGCGCTATTTCCTCAACCAGTTCGACTACGAGGACAAGGACGACTCGGTGGTCTACGAACCCGACCCCCTGATCGTGCGGCGCGGTCGCGACGCCGTCGACGACTGACCCCCGCCCGAGAAACGCCGAGGCCTCCGTTTCGGCCCTGAACCTGCTGGGTTCAGGGCCGAAACGGAGGCCTCGGCACGTGGGGCCTGCGCCTCAGTGGCTGTCCGCGAACACCCAGGCGGCTGCCGCATTCACGCCGGTCACTGTGAACACCGAGGGCCACGCCCCGATCTTCTTGGCCAGCGGGTGGGAGAGGCCGAATCCGAGCAGGTACGTGGTTCCCAGGGCGGCCGTGGTGATGGGGCCACACTTACGCCACCAGTTGTGTGCGGCTGCAGCCCCGGCCGCGAAGAGGACGGCACCGCCCAACGGACGGACTCCGGTCCAGCGGGCCACACCGTAACCACCGATGAGTCCGGCCGAGACCATCGCGGCGGTCGGGATCTGTTCGTTGGCCGCCAGTGCGCCGGTGTACAGATCCGTGAGGTGCTCGGTCACCGTGGTCTCGCCGGTAGCGGAGTGAGCGGTGGCGTGGTGGTTGGTGAGGTTCTCGGACATGCTTTGGTCCTTGTCTACGTGTTCCGGATGTGCTGCCGGCGGCGTCTGCAAAGACCGCAGGCGATCTGCGCGCCGGATGCTGCTTCGAGCCCGGTGTCAGCCGAGGTCAGGTCGCTGATCCCAGGAACTCTTGGAGTCGACGGAGACCCTCGGCCAGGTCGTCGTCGCCCAGGGCGTAGGAGAGCCGGAAGTACCCCGACGGGCCGAAGGCCTCTCCGGGAACCACGGCCACCTTGGCCTGGTTCAGCACCAGTTCGGCCAGTTCGGCGGAGGTTTGCGGCACGGTCCCTCCGAAGTTCCGGCCCAGCAGGGAACGAACATCGGCGTAGGCGTAGAACGCACCCTGCGGGGTGGGGACCTCGACCCCGTCGATGGCGTTGAGGCCTTCGACGATCGTCTTCCGCCGACGGTCGAAGGCGGCCTTCATGGCCTCCACTTCGTCCATGGGCCCGGTCAGGGCTGCGATCGCCGCGCGCTGCGCGATGTTGTTGACGTTGGAGCTCAGGTGGGACTGCAAGTTGCCCGCCGCCTTGATCACGTCCTTGGGGCCGATCATCCAGCCCACGCGCCAGCCCGTCATGGCGTAGGTCTTGGCCACGCCGTTGAGCACGATCACGTTCTCACCCAGCTCGGGGCAGGCGCCCGCGATCGAGGTGAACTGCAGACCGTCGTAGACCAGGTGCTGGTAGATCTCGTCCGTGATGACCATGAGGCCCTTTTCGGCGGCCCACGCACCGAGCGCCTTGATCTCCTCGGCCGTGAACACCGCGCCCGTGGGGTTGGACGGTGAGCACAGCAGCAGCGCCTTGGTCCCGTCCGTGCGGTGCTCCTCGAGCATCTCCGGGGTCACCTTGTACCCGAGCTCTGGTCCGGCGAACACCTCCA
The DNA here is from genome assembly GCF_011602805.1 of Kocuria sp. JC486. Lineage (NCBI taxonomy): Bacteria > Bacillati > Actinomycetota > Actinomycetes > Micrococcales > Micrococcaceae > Kocuria > Kocuria sp. JC486. Next base: position 128,686 of record NZ_JAAOZS010000004.1, read on the forward strand.
CGGGGGTGCCACCGGCCAAGCGGATGGCCTCGGGGTACGTCGTCCAGTAGGGGCTGGGCAGCAGGACCTCGTCGCCGTCGTCGACCACGGTCTGGAAGCTCTGGTAGACGGCCTGCTTGCCGCCGTTGGTCACGATGATCTGGGACGGGTCGACCTCCCAACCCGAGTCCCGGGCGGTGGCCGCGGCAATGGCTTCGCGCAGGGCGGGGAGTCCGACACCGGGGGAGTAGCGGAAGTTGGAGGGGTCCTTGAGCGCCTCGGCCGCTGCATCGACGATGTAGGCGGGGGTGGGGAAATCCGGCTCACCGGCGCCGAAACCGATCACGGGTTCCCCCGCGGCCTTGAGTTCCTTCGCCTTCGAGTCGACCGCGAGAGTGGCCGAAGGGGCGATGGCGGCGATCCGCCGGGAAATGCGCTGTGCGCTGCGATCTGAACGGTGCTCGGACATGATCGGAGCATCCTCCTCGTGACCTTCGGGGAACGGGCGGGCAAGACACCATGCTACTCACCGCCCCCGGGTGGCCACAGGTGGCTTACGGCGCCTTCCGTGCGACGGTGAGGTAAGAGCAGTTCTGCCCCGATGCGGCCCGCAATTGCGGGGTGCCGACAACTGGCCTAACATGATGGGCTGGTCCAGGACCCCACCACTGCGTGACGCCCGCGACGATCGACGCCGCGGGGCGGACGGGGGTGGTAAGGTCTTGGACCGGTGTTTGAACAGGAAACGTGGGGTCTTCAGGCCGTGCGGTTCCGGAGGACACATAGGGCAGTGGCGCAATTGGTAGCGCAGCGGTCTCCAAAACCGCAGGTTGCAGGTTCGAGTCCTGTCTGCCCTGCGTCGCACCGTCGTCGTGCGGAGTCGAATGCCCCGGTGAGTCAACACGAGCCTGGGCGGCACCGTAGGACGACGGGAAACCGACCGAAACCGAGGACGACGCGCGTAGTACCTCGAGGAGAAACCATGTCGCAGAACACAGCCACCGAACGCCCCGGCGGCGAACCGGACGAAGCCCCCCGTGGGATCTTCGGCCGGATCTTGCTGTTCTTGCGGCAGGTTTTCGGTGAACTGCGCAAGGTCCACACACCCACACGTGGTGAACTGGTGCAGTACGTGCTGGTCGTCCTGGTCTTCGTGGCCTTCATGATGGCGCTGATCTCCCTGCTGGACCTCGGGTTCGGACAGCTGGCCATGCTGGTCTTCGGCGAAGGAACGATCGGCAGCTGACCGTCGGACCGAATCGATCGGCGATCACCCGCGAGACCTGCGCACCATGCGGACTCAACCGGATGCGTGGTGCGACGTGCAAACACCGGGCACCGGGCCCACCTGAGGCCCCCGGGCCCCGAGCAGAGGAAGCAGGACACCTGACGTGACCGAGCCCCAGTCCGAGAACGACATCGAGCTGACCGCCGAGTCCCAGACCGAGCAGCCCCAGGCCGACTCGGTCGATCAGGCTGCCCAGGACGCGGCCGCTGCGGAGGCTCCCGAGGCCGCCCAGGAAGCTGACCCGGCCGAGGAACCCGTCGACCCCCGCGCGGAGTTCGCGGCAAAGCTGCGCCGCCAGGAAGGTGACTGGTTCGTCATCCACACCTACGCGGGCTACGAGAACCGCGTGAAGACCAACCTGGAGACCCGTATCCAGTCCTTGAACATGGAAGAGGACATCTTCCAGATCGAGGTCCCCATGGAAGAGGTCGTCGAGATCAAGAACGCGCAGCGCAAGACCGTGCGCCGCGTCCGCATCCCCGGCTACGTCCTGGTCCGCATGAACCTGACCGACGCTTCCTGGGGCGCCGTCCGCCACACCCCGGGTGTCACCGGCTTCGTGGGACAGGACGCCTACAACCCGAACCCGTTGACGATCAACGAAGTCGTCGACATGCTCAACCCCGTCTTCGAGACTCCGCAGACCGCACCGGCGGAGGGCGAATCGGCGGCACCCGCAGGTGCCCCCGCCGCCGCTTCTGCGCCGTCGGTCACCGTGGACTTCGAGGTCGGCGAGTCCGTGATCGTCAAGGAAGGCGCCTTCGCGACCCTCCCCGCCACGATCTCGGAGATCAAGGTCGAGTCCCAGCAGTTGGTCGTGCTCGTGTCGATCTTCGAACGCGAGACCCCCGTGACCATTGCCTTCGACCAGGTCTCCAAGATCTGATCCATCCCAAGACTTCGGTGGGGTTCCGGGACACGCTTTGCCCGGGACCCCACCGTTCGGTCACCGCGCCACGGTGACCACCCGCCGTCGTACGCTCCTGTGCGGCGGTACGTTCAGCAGAAAAGGACCATCACCATGGCTCCCAAGAAGAAGGTCTCCGGCCTGATCAAGCTGCAGATCCAGGCAGGCGCCGCCAACCCGGCCCCGCCCGTTGGCCCCGCGCTCGGTGCGCAGGGCGTCAACATCATGGAGTTCTGCAAGGCCTACAACGCGGCGACTGAGTCGCAGCGCGGCAACATCATCCCCGTGGAGATCACGGTCTACGAGGACCGTTCCTTCACCTTCATCACCAAGACCCCTCCGGCCGCTCAGCTGATCAAGAAGGCTGCCGGCATCGCCAAGGGTTCGGGCGTCCCGCACACCCAGAAGGTCGGCAAGATCACCTGGGACCAGGCTCGTGAGATCGCGACCACCAAGCAGGAAGACCTCAACGCCAACGACGTCGAGGCAGGCGCCAAGATCATCGCAGGCACCGCCCGCTCCATGGGCATCGAGGTCGAGTGATCCGGGTTCTTCCCGATCACCCAACCTCCACCCGCTGACCAACAGCAGACAAGAACACGTGGCAGGGCCGAGCGCGGTCCGTAACGACCACGACTGCACAAGGAGAAAAAGCAGATGGCTAAGCGCAGCAAGGCGTACAAGGCAGCAGCAGCCAAGATCGAAGAGGGCAAGTTCTACAGCCCCGCCGAGGCCGTTGCCCTGGTGAAGGAGATCAACTCGTCCAAGGCCGACGCGACCGTCGAGGTCGCCATGCGTCTGGGCGTGGATCCCCGCAAGGCAGACCAGATGGTTCGCGGCACCGTGAACCTGCCCAACGGCACCGGCAAGACCGCGCGCGTCGTGGTCTTCGCCCAGGGTGACAAGGCCGCAGCGGCCGAAGCCGCGGGTGCGGACTTCGTCGGCTCCGACGACCTCATCGCCAAGGTGGCCGGCGGCTGGACCGACTTCGATGCCGCCGTGGCGACCCCCGACATGATGGGCAAGGTCGGCCGACTGGGCAAGGTCCTGGGTCCCCGTAACCTCATGCCGAACCCCAAGACCGGCACCGTGACCATGGACGTGGCCAAGGCCGTCAACGACATCAAGGGCGGCAAGATCGACTTCCGCGTCGACAAGCACTCGAACCTCCACTTCATCATCGGCAAGTCCTCCTTCGAGCAGAAGGCGCTGGCCGAGAACTTCGGTGCCGCTCTGGAAGAGGTGCTTCGTCTGAAGCCGTCCTCCTCCAAGGGCCGCTACGTCACCAAGATGACCGTGGCTTCGACCTTCGGCCCCGGCGTCCCGGTTGATCCGAACGCCACCGAGGTCGTCACCGACTGAGACGTGAAGAACACATGAGCACCGGTCCGACCGGTGGTCAGGGTCAGGGCCCGATCGCACCGCGATCGGGCCCTGACCCGTCTCCGGACCGTGGTCAGCTTCCTGCGCCACTGGGCGTGCACCGGTCGCTGACCTCTTGTGATGGCGCAACGGTCGTCACCTGCCCGGTGGCTCACTAGGCTGGGGGCGCGGGCAACCCCTATGCGTGCCCCACACCGAGCTGTCCCAGTCCACCGTGAAGGAACACCGTGTTCCCCTCCGAGTCCGTCACCATCCAACAGGTGCGCATCCCCGAGACCTTCGACGACGACGCCGCACGCGTCCTCGGGGAGATCGCCGACCTGGTCCGCCGTTCCCGCGAATCCGTGTGGGGGACCAGTGACCTGGCCAATGACGCGGAAGGGATCTTCCAAGACCTGCACGACCCCTGGGAGCGTGTGGTGTTGCTCGAGGCCAGGGAGCACGGTCGGCTGGTGGGGCGGGCGGAGATCCGGCTGTCACTGATCGTGAACACCCGTAGCGCCCAGATCTTCCTGACCGTGGACCCGGATCACGAAACCGGTGGGGTGGGTACCGAGTTGTTGGCCGCCGCCGAGTCCGTGGCCCAGTCCGAGGCGCGACGCCACCTGGTGATCCACTCGGAACACCCGGGCCCGGAAGACCTCCAGGGGGACGGGCGGATCGGCTCGCCCACCGGCACCTTGCCGATCATCGACCCGGATGCGTGGATCACGGCCGCGGACGGTTCTGGGCGGTTGCCTGTCTCCAACCGTCAGACGCGGTTCGCCAAGCGGTTCGGCTACGACCTGGAGACCGTCAGCGACGTGAGCCGGATCAGGGTGCCGTTGGACCCGGCGGACCAAGAGAGGTTGACCGCCGAGGTGCTCGCCCACCGGGGCGCGGAGGACTACCGCACCCACACGTGGACGGGTGCGGCACCGGAACAGTGGCTCGAATCGCTGGCGCGACTGCACGAACGGATCCCGTCGGACTCCTTCGTGCCGCCGCCGCTGTGGGACCCGGAGCCGTGGGACGCCGCGCGGGTGCGCCGGACCGAGGAACTGCGGGCGGAGAACGGTTACGCCTCCTGCATGGCCGTCGTCGAACACATCGCCACGGGGGAGCTCGTGGGCATGACGGAACTGGTGGTCCCCAGCGGTGAGACGCACATCTGCTTCCAGGACGAGACCGTGGTGCTGAGAGAGCACCGCGGCAAGCGGCTCGGGCTGCGCCTCAAGCTGGCAAATCTGGAGGCGCTTGCACGGGAGTTCCCCGGCGCGCGAAGCATCTACGTGTGGACCCACAGCGGGAACACCCGGATGAACTGGGTCAACCGCCGGCTGGGTGCCCAACCCCTGGGCAGTTCCGCGGTGTGGTCCCGCAAGGTGGGCCTGGAATAGTCCGCGGCCGTGCGGTAGGGGGCGTGACCGGCGTCAAGTTGTGCCGCGCGTCCACGAACGTTAGAGTGAGGGCATCCAAAGACCGTCGGTCGTGGTGAGTCATGTCTGCAGCTCAAAGGAGCTGAGCGTGAGGAACCGCCGTAAGAGCCCGTGGGGGCGTCCAACGCAGGTGACCTTGAACGTGATCGTTCGAGCTGGCTCGGAAACGAGCAGCTAGATCTCCACGCCCTGGCTCCTGCCGGGGCGTTTTTTCATGGGTCCGAACGGATGCGACCGGCCCACCAGGAAAGGAGTGCCATGGCGAACCCGGAAAAGGCCGCCGCGGTAGCAGAGCTCAAGGAGCAGTTCTCTGCTTCCACTGCTGCTGTGCTGACCGAATACCGCGGTCTCTCGGTGGCTCAGCTCAAGCAGCTGCGCCGCGCACTCGGTGAAGAAGCCGAGTACGCCGTGGTGAAGAACACGCTGGCCGGCATCGCCGCCCAGGAAGCCGGTATCGACGCATTCGAGGGCAAGCTCAGCGGCCCCTCGGCCATCGCGTTCGTCGCCGGTGACCCGGTCGCCGTCGCCAAGTCCCTGCGTGACTTCGCCAAGGAAAACCCGGAACTGATCCTCAAGGGCGGCTACATGGATGGCGCCGCGCTTGACGAAGACGGAATCAAGAAGCTCGCGGACCTCGAGTCCCGCGAGGTTCTGCTGGCCAAGGTCGCCGGTGCTGCTCAGGCATCGCTGTCCAAGGCTGCCGCGCTGTTCCAGGCCCCGCTGTCCAAGACGGTCCGTACGGCCGAGGCGCTGCGCGCCAAGGTCGAGGAGACCGGCGAGGCCGCCTGACGTTCGTACGTCACCACAAACCGCAAGACCCCAGATCTGAACCATTCATGCGCCCCGCACGGGGCAGTGAACACAGAGCCAAACCAAGAAGGAGCCAACACCATGGCCAAGCTTTCCACTGAGGAACTGATCGACGCGTTCAAGGAGCTCTCCCTGATCGAGCTCTCCGAGTTCGTCAAGGCCTTCGAGGAGACCTTCGACGTCACCGCTGCCGCTCCGGCCGCCGTTGCCGTTGCCGGTGCCCCGGCTGCCGGTGGCGACGCCGCCGCTGCTGAGGAGCAGACCGAGTTCGACGTCATCCTCGAGGCTGCCGGCGACAAGAAGATCGGCGTCATCAAGGAGGTGCGCGCCCTGACCTCCCTCGGACTGAAGGAGGCCAAGGAGCTCGTCGACGGCGCTCCCAAGCCGGTTCTGGAAGGTGCCTCCAAGGAGGACGCCGAGAAGGCCAAGGAGCAGCTCGAGGGCGCAGGCGCCACCGTCACCCTCAAGTGAGTTCCGCGGCTTGAGCCGCAACTCGTTTCGAACGAACCCCGTGCATCTCATGCGCGGGGTTCGTTCGCGTTCCACCGGGCCATACCAGAAAGTTGAGGTCAGACGAGCAGGGGCTGGACACGCCGCGTTCCTTGCCCTATCCTGGATCTTTGCGTCGTCCCTGATTTCAGCGTGCCTTCATATAGCGGTGGGCGCCCCTCGAAACGCTACAGCTCCTGCACTTCCCCTCGTCAGCTAGCCGGTCATCGGCAACCTGGACCAGACTGTAGCCTTCGACACATCGGACGGGAACCGCGCGATTCACTTGCAGATCTGTGGAAGGAATCTCATCTTGGTCGCCTCGAGCACCGATTCGTCCGTCACCGCAAACACGACAGGGAACAACACTCCCCGTCGTGTCTCTTTCGCAAAGATTCACGAGCCCCTTGAGGTCCCGAACCTCCTGGCGCTGCAGACCGACAGCTTCGACCGTCTGATCGGCAACGAGAAGTGGCATGAGCGCCTCCGCCAGGCGCAGGAAGCCGGCCAGTCCGGCGTGCCCACCACCTCGGGCCTGTCCGACATCTTCGAAGAGATCTCCCCGATCGAGGACTTCCAGGGCACCATGTCCCTGTCCTTCACCGAACCGGAGTTCTACGACCCCAAGTACACGGTCGAAGAGTGCAAGGACCGTGACGCCACCTACTCGGCACCCTTGTACGTCAAGGCCGAGTTCATGAACAACACCACGGGTGAGATCAAGCAGCAGACCGTGTTCATGGGCGACTTCCCGCTCATGACCGACAAGGGCACGTTCGTGATCAACGGCACCGAGCGTGTCGTCGTGTCCCAGCTGGTGCGTTCCCCTGGTGCCTACTTCGAGAAGGGCCAGGACCGGACCTCGGACAAGGACATCTTCTCCGCGAAGATCATCCCGTCCCGCGGCGCCTGGTTCGAACTCGAGATCGACAAGCGTGACCAGGTCGGCGTGCGTCTGGACCGCAAGCGCAAGCAGTCCGTGACCGTGCTGCTCAAGGCGCTGGGCTGGACCGAGTCCAAGATCCTGGAGGAGTTCGGCGAATTCGACTCCATCCGCGCCACCCTGGAGAAGGACACCACGGAGACCCGCGAGGACGCTCTGCTGGACATCTACCGCAAGCTGCGCCCGGGAGAACCGCCCACGGTGGACGCTGCCCAGCAGCTGCTGGACAACATGTACTTCAACCCGAAGCGCTACGACCTCGCCAAGGTCGGTCGCTACAAGATCAACCGCAAGCTCGGCATCGACAAGGGCTTCGACGATCCGGATGCCTCCGTGCTGTCCATCGAGGACATCGTGGCGATGATCCGCTACCTCGTGACCCTGCACGCCGGGGGCGACTCCATCCAGGGTGTACGCGACGGCGAAGCGCGTGAGATCCGCATCGACGTCGACGACATCGACCACTTCGGCAACCGCCGCATTCGCGCCGTCGGTGAGCTGATCGAGAACCAGATCCGCACGGGCCTGTCCCGCATGGAGCGCGTCGTGCGTGAGCGCATGACCACGCAGGACGTCGAGGCGATCACCCCGCAGACCCTGATCAACATCCGCCCCGTGGTGGCCGCGATCAAGGAGTTCTTCGGGACCTCGCAGCTCTCGCAGTTCATGGACCAGAACAACCCGCTGGCCGGTTTGACGCACAAGCGTCGTCTCTCCGCGCTGGGCCCCGGCGGTCTCTCCCGTGACCGCGCCGGCATGGAGGTCCGTGACGTCCACCCGTCGCACTACGGCCGTATGTGCCCGATCGAGACCCCTGAAGGTTCGAACATCGGTCTGATCGGCTCGTTGGCCACCTACGCGCGGATCAACCCGTTCGGGTTCATCGAGACCCCGTACCGTCGCGTCGTCAACGGCGTGGTGACCGACGACGTCGTCTACCTGACCGCCGACGACGAGCGCGGTGCTGTGATCGCCCAGGCCAACGCACCGTTGACCGACGACCTGCGCTTCGCCGAGGACGCCGTGCTGGCCCGTGCCTCCGACGGATCCGGTGAGGCCGTGCTGGTCGAGCCCTCCGACGTCGAGTTCATGGACGTCTCCCCGCGCCAGATGGTGTCGGTGGCGACCGCCCTGATCCCGTACCTGGAGCACGACGACGCCAACCGAGCCCTCATGGGTGCCAACATGCAGCGTCAGGCCGTGCCGCTGCTGGTCACCGAGGCCCCGCTGGTCGGCACCGGCATGGAGCGCTTCGCCGCGATGGATGCCGGCGACTCCGTGCTGGCCGTCAAGCCGGGCGTGGTGACCGAGGTCGCCGCCGACCACGTGACCGTGGCCAACGACGACGGCACCACCAAGGACTATGTGGTGGGCAAGTTCGTCCGGTCCAACCCGGGCAACACCTACAACCAGCGCGTCATCGTCTCCGAGGGCGACCGGGTGGAGAACCGTACGGTCATCGCCGACGGCCCCTCGACCGACCACGGCGAACTGGCTCTGGGCAAGAACCTGCTGGTCGCCTACATGTCCTGGGAAGGCCTGAACTACGAGGATGCGATCATCCTCTCCCAGCGCATGGTCTCCGACGACGTCCTCACCTCGATCCACATCGAGGAGCACGAGATCGACGCCCGCGACACCAAGCTCGGTGCCGAGGAGATCACCCGAGATATCCCGAACGTCTCCGAGGAAGTGCTCTCGGCCCTGGACGAGCGAGGCATCATCCACATCGGTGCCGAGGTCCAGGCCGGCGACATCCTGGTCGGCAAGGTCACCCCGAAGGGTGAGACGGAACTGACCCCGGAGGAGCGCCTGCTGCGCGCCATCTTCGGCGAGAAGTCCCGCGAGGTCCGCGACACCTCCCTGAAGGTGCCCCACGGCGAGTCCGGAACCGTGATCGGCGTGCGGGTCTTCGACCGCGACGACGACGGCGACGACCTCCCGGCCGGCGTCAACCAGGTGGTCCGCGTGTACGTCGCGCAGAAGCGCAAGATCACCGACGGTGACAAGCTGGCCGGCCGTCACGGCAACAAGGGCGTGATCTCCAAGATCCTGCCCGTCGAGGACATGCCGTTCCTGGCCGACGGAACCCCGGTGGACGTCATCCTCAACCCGCTGGGCGTGCCCGGCCGTATGAACCTGGGCCAGGTGCTCGAGGTCCACACCGGCTGGCTGGCCAAGCAGGGCTGGGAGATCGAGGGCAACCCCGAGTGGCTGGATCGCCTGACCGACTTCCCGAAGTCCACGGGACAGGTCAACGTGGCCACCCCGGTGTTCGACGGCGCCCGCGAGGACGAGATCTTCGACCTCCTGGACCACTCGAACACCACCCGTGACGGTGATCGTCTGATCAACCACACGGGCAAGGCCCAGCTGTTCGACGGCCGCTCCGGCGAACCGTTCCCGGACCCGATCTCGGTCGGCTACCAGTACATCCTGAAGCTGCACCACCTGGTGGACGACAAGATCCACGCGCGCTCCACCGGCCCGTACTCGATGATCACCCAGCAGCCGCTGGGCGGTAAGGCGCAGTTCGGCGGTCAGCGTTTCGGTGAGATGGAGGTCTGGGCCCTCGAGGCTTACGGCGCCGCGTACACGCTGCAGGAGATCCTGACGGTCAAGTCGGACGACGTTCACGGTCGTGTGAAGGTCTACGAGGCCATCGTGAAGGGCGAGAACATCCCGGAGCCGGGTGTCCCCGAGTCCTTCAAGGTCCTGATCAAGGAGATGAAGTCCCTGTGCCTGAACGTCGAGGTTCTCTCGGCCGACGGACAGACCATCGAGATGCGCGATGCGGATGACGAAGTCTTCCGCGCGGCCGAAGAGCTCGGCATCGACCTGTCCCACTCCGAGCCCAGCTCGGTCGAAGAGGTCTGAGCCGCACCCGCGCCGTCGTCGTCACGGCAGCCGTCGTGAACGGCACCTGACGACGACGGCCCGGGACGGCACGAACTTCATCCACCCAAGTTTTCAAGAAGAATTCAAAGAAAGAGATCAAGGATCCTTATGTCCAACGATTCTTCGCTCAACCTCATGCGCATCGGCCTGGCCACGGCCGATCAGATCCGCAGCTGGTCCTTCGGCGAGGTCAAGAAGCCCGAGACGATCAACTACCGCACGCTCAAGCCGGAGAAGGACGGCCTGTTCTGCGAGAAGATCTTCGGCCCGACCCGCGACTGGGAATGCTACTGCGGCAAGTACAAGCGCGTGCGGTACAAGGGCATCATCTGTGAGCGCTGCGGCGTCGAGGTGACTCGCGCCAAGGTGCGTCGCGAGCGCATGGGCCACATCGAGCTGGCCGCGCCCGTGACCCACATCTGGTACTTCAAGGGCGTCCCCTCCCGCTTGGGCTACCTGCTGGACCTGGCGCCCAAGGACCTCGAGAAGGTCATCTACTTCGCCGCGTACATGATCACCAAGGTGGACGAGGAAGCTCGCCACGACGACCTGCCGAACCTGCAGGCCGCGATCGACCGTGAAAAGAAGGCCCTCGAGGACCAGCGCGACTCCGACGTCGTCGCGATCGCCGGTGACCTGGAGCAGGACCTGGCCACGGTCGAGGCCGAGGGTGGCAAGGCCGCGGAGAAGCGCAAGCTGCGCGATGCCGCCGACCGTCAGATGGCCAACGTGCGCAAGCGCGCCGACCGCGAGGTCGAAGCGCTCGAGCGTGTGTGGGACCGCTTCAAGAACCTCAAGGTCAACGACCTCGAGGGCGACGAGGCCCTGTACCGCCAGATGGTGGACCGTTACGGCATGTACTTCGAGGGCTCGATGGGCGCCGAGGCGATCAAGAAGCGCCTGGAGACCTTCGACCTGGCCGCCGAGGCCGAGGCTCTCAAGGAGGTCATCGCCACCGGCAAGGGGCAGCGCAAGTCCCGCGCCGTCAAGCGCCTCAAGGTCGTCAACGCTTTCCTGACCACGGACAACTCCCCGCTGGGCATGGTCCTGGACGCCGTCCCGGTCATCCCGCCGGAACTGCGGCCCATGGTGCAGCTCGACGGTGGCCGTTTCGCGACCTCCGACCTCAACGACCTCTACCGTCGTGTGATCAACCGCAACAACCGCCTCAAGCGACTGTTGGATCTGGGTGCCCCCGAGATCATCGTCAACAACGAGAAGCGGATGTTGCAGGAGGCAGTGGACTCCCTGTTCGACAACGGCCGTCGCGGCCGTCCGGTCACCGGGCCGGGCAACCGTGCGCTCAAGTCGCTGTCCGACATGCTCAAGGGCAAGCAGGGTCGTTTCCGTCAAAACCTGCTGGGCAAGCGCGTGGACTACTCGGGCCGTTCGGTCATCGTGGTGGGCCCGCAGCTCAAGCTGCACCAGGCCGGTCTGCCGAAGCAGATGGCCCTGGAGCTGTTCAAGCCGTTCGTGATGAAGCGCCTGGTGGATCTCAACCACGCGCAGAACATCAAGTCCGCCAAGCGGATGGTCGAGCGTTACCGCCCGCAGGTCTGGGACGTGCTGGAAGAGGTCATCACGGAGCACCCCGTGCTGCTCAACCGCGCACCCACCCTGCACCGTCTGGGCATCCAGGCCTTCGAGCCGCAGCTCGTGGAGGGCAAGGCCATCCAGCTGCACCCGCTCGTGTGCTCGGCGTTCAATGCCGACTTCGACGGTGACCAGATGGCCGTGCACCTGCCGTTGTCCCCGGAGGCCCAGGCCGAGGCCCGCATCCTGATGCTGTCCTCGAACAACATCCTGAAGCCCTCGGACGGCAAGCCGATCGCCCTGCCCTCGCAGGACATGATCATCGGCCTGTACCACCTGACCACCGAGCGCGCGGACGAGGTCGGCACGGGGACCAGCTACTCGTCGGTCGCTGAGGCCATCATGGCCTTCGACGCCCACAAGCTGCACCTCAACGCCAAGGCCAAGATCACGGTGCAGGACTTCGTGCCGTACCCGGGTTGGGTGGCGCCGGAGGGTTACGAGCAGGGCGACCCCGTCACGCTCGAAACCACCCTGGGCCGCGTGATCTTCAACCAGCAGCTGCCCGCCGAGTACCAGTGGGTCGAAGGCGTTGCGGACAAGAAGTTCCTGTCCAAGCTGGTCAACGACCTGGCCGAGACTTACCCCATGGGTGTGGTCGCCCAGACGCTGGACAACCTCAAGGACGCCGGTTTCTACTGGGCGGCCTGGTCCGGCATCACGGTGGCGATCTCGGACATCGCGACCCCGCCGGCCAAGCCCGGCATCATGGAGGGTTACGAGGCGCAGGCCGCCAAGATTCAGGGCCAGTACGACACGGGTCTGATCGACGACGACGAGCGCCGCTCCGAGCTGATCGACATCTGGACCAAGGCCACCGACGAGGTTGCCGAGGCCATGCGCGAGAACCTGGGCGAACTCAACACCATTAACCGCATGGTGTCCTCGGGTGCCCGCGGTAACTGGATGCAGGTTCGTCAGATCGCCGGTATCCGTGGCCTGGTGGCCAACCCGAAGGGGGAGATCATGCCCCGTCCGATCAAGTCCTCCTACCGTGAGGGCCTGTCGGTTCTGGAGTACTTCATCGCGACCCACGGTGCCCGTAAGGGCCTGGCCGACACCGCGCTGCGTACCGCCAACTCGGGCTACCTGACCCGACGTCTGGTGGACGTCTCCCAGGACGTCATCGTGCGTGAGGCGGACTGCGGTACCGACCGCGGCCTGACCCTCCCGTTGGCGACGACGGAGACCGGTGCCCGCGCCCTGCACGAAGAGGTCGAGAACACGGTGCACGGTCGCGTGCTGGCCGTGGACGTGGCCGACGCCAACGGTGAGGTGCTGGCCCAGGCCGGTGCTGACCTCTCGGACGCCCTGATCGCCACCCTGTACAACGCGGGTGTGGATGAGGTCCGGGTGCGTTCCGTGCTGACCTGTGAGTCCGCCGTCGGTGTGTGTGCAGCGTGCTACGGACGTTCGCTGGCCACCAACAAGCTGGTGGACATCGGCGAGGCCGTAGGCATCATCGCCGCGCAGTCGATCGGTGAGCCGGGTACCCAGCTGACCATGCGTACGTTCCACACCGGTGGTGTTGCGTCCTCCGACGGTGACATCACCCAGGGTCTGCCCCGTATCCAGGAGCTCTTCGAGGCCCGTACCCCCAAGGGGGTGGCCCCGATCTCCGAGGCCGCCGGTCGCGTGGCGATCGAGGACACCGACAAGGGTGTGCGCATCGTGGTGACCCCGGACAACGGCGACGAGGAGTTCGCCTACCCGGTGCTGCGCCGCGCCAAGATGCTGGTCGCCGACGGCGATCACGTCGAGGTCGGACAGCAGCTGGTGGCCGGTGCCGTGGATCCCAAGGAGGTCCTGCGCATCCGTGGTCGTCGTGCCGCCCAGAAGCACCTGGTGGACGAGGTCCAGGGCGTGTACCGCTCGCAGGGTGTGGGCATCCACGACAAGCACGTGGAGGTCATCGTCCGGCAGATGCTGCGCCGTAACACTGTGATCGAATCGGGTGACACCGATCTGCTCCCGGGTGAGCTCGTGGACGACGTGCGCTACCGCGAGGCCAACTTGAAGGCCGTGAGCGAGCAGCAGCGTCCGGCGTCGGGCCGTCCCGAGCTGATGGGCATCACCAAGGCCTCCTTGGCCACGGATTCGTGGCTGTCGGCTGCGTCCTTCCAGGAGACCACGCGCGTTCTGACCCAGGCCGCAATGGAGGCCAAGTCGGATCCGCTGGTGGGCCTCAAGGAGAACGTGATCATCGGTAAGTTGATCCCGGCCGGTACGGGCCTGGCCCGCTACAACAACGTCAGCGTCGAGCCGACGGAGGAGGCGAAGGCTGCGCTGTTCACCGATTCCGGTGCCTACTCGGACTTCTCCTACGCCGACGACTCGAGCTCCTTGGGCAGTGAGTTCCAGGCGATCCCGCTCGAGGACTACGACTTCGGCGCGAACTGATCCGAAGTCCCCCATGAGGAAGGGCCCCTCTCCCAGCAACGGGAGAGGGGCCCTTCCTCATGCGCAGAGGCCGCCGGATCCGGCAGAATTCCCGTCATGGCCAACTCCCCGTCGGGTGAAACCGTGATCCAACGCGTCGACAGGGTCCTGGGTGCCTTCACCAGCAGAACTCGGAGACTCACGGCGGCGCAGGTGGCCAAGCGCGCGGACCTCCCGCCCAGCACGGCCCACAGGTTGTGCGCGGAACTTGCTCGGTGCGGATGGCTGGACCGCGAGGGCGACGCGTTCGTGGTGGGCACACGCCTGTGGGAACTCTCCACCCGCTCCGCCCCGGAGTCCTCGCTCGCATCGGTGGCAACCCCCTTCATGCAGGACGTTCAGGCCGCGCTGGGGCATCACATCCACCTGGGCCGGGTGGAGGGCGGTGAAGTCCTGTTCCTCCAGCGGCTCTCCGAGCGCGGTGCCCGCGAGATCAGCTCTGCCGTGGCCGAACGGCTCCCGCTGCACGTCTCCGCGGTGGGCCTGGTGCTGCTGGCCTGGATGGACGAGGCGGAGCGCGCTTCCTACCTCGCTGAGTTGGCCGCCTCAGGAACCCATCCACCGCAGGGGAGCGTGGAGAACCTGGAGGCCGTTCTGCAGACCGCTCGCTCCGCGGGTCACGTCGTACAAACCGGCAACATCGAACACGACCGAACCGCCATCGCGGTCCCCGTCAAGGGGGCGCAAGGAAGCGTTGTCGCAGCCTTGGGTGCGGTCCTGGACCGGACCGCGGGACCGGTCGATCCCGGTGCCACGGTTCAGGTGCTCCGCGCGGCGTCACACGGCATCGAGCGGACGCTGCGGGAGGAGACTGCGCGGGAGCGAGTTGCGGGCTGACGGTCACGGATTCCGTTGAATGGGACAGGTGTGGTTGCGGCCACATCAGGGGTGGCACACTGGGCGCACATTCGTTCGCCAGGAGGACACATTCATGTCTGAGTCTCAGCCCGAATCTCGGGTCATTCGCACCCAGGTCGGCATCGTCGGGGGAGGTCCCGCCGGCCTCATGCTCTCGCACCTGCTGTCTCGGGCCGGAGTGGATTCGGTTGTCGTCGAGGTCCGGGATCCGGAGACCATTCGCAACACGCATCGCGCGGGGATCCTGGAAGCCGCCACGGTTCAGATGCTGGCGGATTCGGGTGTGGACGGGCGCGTCCTCACCGAAGGGCATGAGCATCGCGGCACCACGCTGCGATTCGACGGCCAGAACCACCACGTCGATTTCCAGGACGCCGTCGGGCAGTCGGTGTGGCTCTATCCACAGAACGAGGTGTTCTGGGACCTGGCACAGGCGCGGGAGCGCGACGGGGGCCAGGTCTTCTGGTCCGTCTCGGACACTGCGGTGCACGACGTCGACTCGGACTCTCCGCGGATCACCTTCCGGGACGCCGAGGGACAGGAGCGCGAGATCGAGGCGGGGATCGTCGTCGGCGCCGATGGCTCGCGTTCGATCTGTCGCGGGCTGATTCCCGACGGGGTCCGCACCGACAACTTCATCGAATACCCGTTCGCCTGGTTCGGCATCCTGTGTGAGGCTCCGCCGAGCTGGCCGGAGCTGATCTACACCAATTCCCCCGCAGGCTTCGCCTTGATCTCCCAGCGTTCGGACACCGTGCAGCGCATGTACTTTCAGTGCGACCCGGACACCAATCCGGAGGACTGGACCGAGGAGCAGATCTGGGCTCGCCTCCAGGAGTGCATGCAGGGGGAGGACGGCTTCCGGCTCAAGGAAGGCAAGATCTTCGACAAGACGGTGCTCAAGTTCCGGTCCTACGTGTGCGAGCCGCTGCGGTACCACAGCCTGGTCTTGGTGGGCGACGCCGGCCACACCGTTCCTCCCACGGGGGCAAAGGGCTTGAACCTGGCCTTCTGCGATGTCCGGGTCCTGGCGCCCGCACTGATCGGGCTGTTCAACGACGGTGACGACTCCCAGCTGATCGAGTACTCCGCCAAGGCCCTGGAGCGGGTCTGGAAGGCGCAGAACTTCTCTTACTGGGCGACGAACATGATGCACACCACGGAGGGGGAGAACCCGTTCGCGCAGAAGCGTCGTCGCGGGGAGCTGACTGCGATCACGGGCTCGGAGAACGGCCGGGCCTACTTCGCCGAGTCCTACACGGGCTGGCAGGACTAAAAGTGTGCGCAATGCGGACAGATGTTCGCATTGCGCTTGATCTGCGCTATCCTCGAAGAGTCGATCAGGGCCGATGGCGAGGTGTGGCAGCCGTCCCCGGTGCCCAGCAGGGCAGCAGGGGCGGGTTTTCAGGAGAAATGGTCCGCCCTGGCAGGCAATCTTGCGTGAAGCACTGCCTGGAAATTATCGAAGGAGATGATCATGGCCGAACCCGTCGTGTCCTCGGATGCCGCTGCGAACTCCCAGGCCGAGATCTCCGCGGACATGCGCGAGATTTCACGCCAGTACGCCGAGTCGGGGGTCGTGGAGACACAGCCCCGGATCGACTACGCGCCCTATCGGAGCTCGATCCTGCGTCACCCCACCAAGGATCTGCACCACGCGGATCCGGAGACCATCGAACTGTGGGCTCCCGCCTTCGGGCAGCGTGACGTCCACGCCTTGGAAGCCGATCTGACCATTCAGGGCGGCGGTGAGCCGATCGGTGAACGCATGACCGTGAAGGGCCGGGTCCTGGACGGCAACGGTCGCCCCGTGCGCAATCAACTCGTGGAGATCTGGCAGGCCAACGCTGCCGGGCGCTACATCCACAAGCGTGATCAGCATCCGGCGCCGATCGACCCCAATTTCACCGGCGTGGGTCGGTGCCTGACCGGTGACGACGGGTCCTACTCGTTCACCACCATCAAGCCCGGGCCCTACCCCTGGAAGAACCACCACAACGCGTGGCGTCCGGCGCACATCCACTTCTCGTTGTTCGGTACGGACTTCACCCAGCGGATGATCACCCAGATGTACTTCCCGGGCGATCCGCTGTTCGACCTGGACCCCATCTACCAGGCGATCGTGGACCCGAAGGCACGCGAACGCCTGGTGGCCACCTACGACCACGACACGTCCGAACACGAATGGTCCCTGGGCTACACCTGGGACATCGTGCTGACCGGTGCACACCGCACGCCCACCGAGGAGGACTCCGATGTCTGAGCAACTGGTCCCCACCCCGGGACAAACCATCGGCCCGTTCTACGGCTTCGCGCTTCCCTACGCGGGCGGCGAGAACCTCGTGGACCGCACCCACCCGAACGCGGTGCGTCTGCACGGCACGGTGTACGACGGCCACGGTGACCCCGTCCCGGACTCCATGTTGGAGATCTGGCAGGCCGATGCCGAAGGCAACGTGTCGCAGGAACCCGGGTCCCTGATCCGAGACGGGTACACCTTCACGGGCTTCGGCCGTGTGGCGGTGGACAACGTGGGGCATTACGACTTCACGACCGTCAACCCCGGTGCCTCCGAGCCCGGCAAGGCGCCGTTTATCGCCATGACGGTGTTCGCCCGCGGGCTGCTCAACCGCCTGTTCACCAGGATCTACCTCCCGGAGGACACCCAGGCACTGGCCAACGACCCGGTCCTGTCGGCCCTCCCCGAGGACCGGCGATCGACGCTGATCGCCGCACGTGAGGCGGACGGCTCGCTGCGCTTCGATATCCGTTTGCAGGGTGACGGAGAGACCGTGTTCCTGAGCTACCCCAACCATCGGGCGGACAGCTGATCATGCCCGATTACGGCCTCCTGGAGCCCGGTACCCACCACATCGCTTCTCTGACCGACGACGACGCCTTCTTGCGTTGTCTGGTCGAGGTCGAGATCGCGTGGGTCCGGGCCCAGGCGGCCGCCGGGCTGGTCTCTCCGGAACGGGCGGACGCGGTGAGCGCCGTCGCCGATCCCGAGGTGTTCTCGGCCTCTTTCGATCCAGCCGACATCGCCGCTCGTTCGGAGGGTGGCGGCAATCCCGTGATCCCGATGCTGGGTGACCTTCGGGCGGCCGTCAAGACGATCGACCCCTCCGCGCTGAAAGCCATCCATCGCGGATTGACCAGCCAGGACGTCATGGACACCGCCCTGATGCTGATGACCCGGCGAGTGCTCGATCGGATACGGGACGACCTGGACGGTGTCTGTGTCACACTCGCCCATCTGGCCGAAGAACACAGGGCCACGCCCGCCGTGGCCAGGACCCTGACCCAACACGCGCTGCCTTCGACCTTCGGGCTGCGGTGCGCGCGGTGGCTCCAAGGTCTCCTCGACGCGCGTGAGGCCCTGCTCTCCGTGACGCCGATGGTATCCGTCGGGGGTGCGGCCGGAACCCTGGCGGGCACCGCGGCTCTGCTCGCTCCGACTCAGGCCGACCGGAATGAACAGAACCAGTCCGCGGACGAAGACCTCGCGGCCGCCGTTGCAGACCTCAACGCCGCTTGGGCCAGCGAACTCGGGCTCGCACCGGCCGCGCACGTCTGGCACACGAACCGCGGTGTCGTGCTTCGGCACGCCGATGCGCTGGCGGAGACCACCGCGGCTCTGGGTGCGATCGCCAACGACGTCCTCGTGCTGTCCCGACCGGAGGTCGCGGAGCTCCGGGAGCCCACTGCCCCCGGGCGAGGGGTGTCCTCTGCCATGCCGCAGAAGCAGAACCCCGTCCTGTCCGTGCTGATCAAGCGCAGCGCTCTGAGCGCTCCCCAGCAGATGGCCCAGCTCCACCTGGCCGCTGCGGGCGTCGTCGACGAACGTCCGGACGGCGCCTGGCACGCTGAATGGCCGGTCTTCCGCACCCTGCTGCGACTTTCAGCGACGGCGGTGACCCAGTCCCGGGAACTGCTGGAGGGGCTGCAGGTGTTGCCGGAGGCGATGCTCGCCAATCTTCGCCAGGCCGGGCCCGGTGTGGTCGCCGAGCGCATTGCCGCAGTTCTGGGGCCGGTCATCACCGCGACCTCCGGAGCGGACGGCAAGGCCGCCGTGCAGCGAGCCATCGGTGACGGGGCCGGAGACGCCGATCGCACGGTTGCCCTGCTCCAGGAGCTGACCGCAGACACCGTCCTGGACGACGGCCGTGCGGTCACGCCCGACCTGCTCCGGGAACTGTGCGACCCCACCACCTACACCGGGCTGAGTACGCAGCTCGTGGATGCCGCGATTCAACGCTTCCGGCGCGCCGGCATCCAGAGTGCGTCAAGCCATCAGACGAACTAGCGAACAGGAGTACCGATGACCGTTCCGGAGATTCGGATCGTTGCCCTCTCCGACACGACCGAGGGCCAGGGATCCTCGCTGCCGATCGTCCTCATGGGGCCGTCCCTGGGAACCTCGGTGGCCCACCTGTGGGGAGCCGTGGCGGATGAACTCCGCGGTCGGGCCCGCGTGCTGGGCTGGGACCTGCCCGGACACGGAGGTCAACCTGCGGCTGCGGGGGATTTCACCATGAAGGAACTGGCAGAAGGCGTTCTGACGGCCCTGGATGTGGTGTTCGACGCGGAGGGGAGGCCGGAAACAGAACGCTCCTTCGTCTACGCCGGCTGCTCGGTCGGCGGGTGCGTCGGACAGCGGCTGCTCCTTGATGCGCCCAACCGCGTGACAGCCGCGGCGCTGGTTGCCACCGCGCAGCGCATGGGAACCCCCGAAGGGTGGTGGGAACGCGCAGAGCTCGTCGCTCAGGCGGGGACCCCCACCATGGTGATCGGCAGCGCCCAGCGCTGGTTCGCCGAAGGCTTCATCGCCAAGGACGCCCAGGCCGGAACCGGGATCTCCACGACCCTGCTGCACGACCTGCAGGATGCCGACCGGCACGGGTACGCACAGGTCTGCGGAGCGCTCGCGCAGTTCGACGTTCGCGGACAACTCGGCCAGGTCTCCGTCCCCGTGACGGTGATCGCCGGTGCCGAAGACGCAGCGGCCGCACCGGAGCAGCTCGCTGAACTGGCGGCGGCCATCCCCGGTGCACGACTGGTCCAGTACGACGGCGTCGCTCACCTCCCGCCCGCAGAGGCCCCCGATGCCGTGGCAGAGGAGATCGCTGCCCTGCTCGACGCCTCGGGAGTCGCAACGGCGGAACGGGGCGACTCATGAGCCCGCAGCCCGACCGGACGGAAGCACAGGCCCACGCCGACGGCATGCAGGTGCGCAGAGAAGTCCTCTCCGATGCGCACGTGGATCGGGCGGAAGCAGCCAAGAACGAGTTCACCTCCGACTGGCAGGACTTCATCTCCCGCTACGCCTGGGGCGAGATCTGGACCCGACCCGGTCTTGACCGACCCATGCGCAGCGCGATCACCCTCACGGCGCTGATCGCCGGTGGTCACTGGGGCGAGTTCGAGATGCACGTCCGCGCAGCCCTGCGCAACGGCCTGACCCGGGATCAGATCAAGGAGATCCTGCTGCAATCGGCCATCTACCTGTCCGTACCCGCGGCCAACAACGCCTTCTCCCACGCCCGCGACGTCTTCGACGCCCTTGACGCCGACGGGTCCCAGGCCGATGCACCGGCCACCCGTTCCCAGACCGAGGAGTCCACACGATGACCACGTCCTACGTCTACGACGCCGTCCGCACACCGTTCGCCAAGATCGGTGGTGCGTTGGCGAGCCACCGCCCCGACGACCTGGCCGCCTTGGTCATTCGAACCATGGTCGAACGTGCCCCCGCGCTGGAGACCTCCCGGATCGACGAGGTGGTCTTTGGCAACGCCAACGGTGCCGGCGAAGAGAACCGCAACGTCGCCCGCATGGCCACCCTGCTGGCAGGGCTGCCCACGTCGATCCCCGGGACCACCGTGAACCGCCTCTGCGGCTCCTCCCTGGACGCGGCCATGATCGCCTCCCGGCAGATCGAGGTGGACGAGGCGGACCTGATGCTCGTCGGTGGTGTGGAGTCCATGTCCCGAGCTCCCTGGGTCCTCCCGAAAACCGAACGCCCCTTCCCCATGCAGGATCTTCAGCTGGCCAACTCCACACTCGGGTGGCGTCTGGTCAACCCGGAGATGCCGGGGGAGTGGACCGTGTCCCTGGGGGAGGCCACCGAGCAGCTGCGGGAGAAGCACGGGATCACCCGTGAGGAACAGGACGAGTTCTCGGCCCGGTCCCACCAGCTTGCGGCGAAGGCCTGGGACGAAGGCCGCTACGACGACCTGGTGGTCCCCGTGGCTGCGAACACCAAGCGGGGCACGGACGTGCCCCGGGACGAGACGGTCCGCGCCGACTCCACGGTGGAGTCGCTCGCCGGTCTGCGGACGGTGTTCCGTGCGGCGAACGGCACCGTCACCGCCGGCAATGCGTCACCCATGAACGACGGCGCGTCCGCCGCGTGGCTCGGGTCCGAGGCCGGAGCCGACCTGCTCGGCGCCGCACCCCTGGCTCGCATCGCCGGGCGAGGGGCCGCCGCGAACGAGCCGCAGTTCTTCGGCGAAGCCCCCGTCGAGGCGGCCAACACCGCCCTGCGCAGGGCAGGCATCACCTGGGACCGGGTCGGCGCCGTCGAACTGAACGAGGCATTTGCCGCCCAGTCCCTGGCGTGCCTGCGGCAATGGGGTGTCGACCAGGACATCGTCAACGCCTGGGGCGGTGCGATCGCCATCGGTCACCCGCTCGGGGCATCGGGAACCCGTGTCCTGGGGACCCTGGCGCGCCGACTCAAGGCCGAGAACCGCAGGTGGGGAGTGGCTTCGCTGTGCATCGGTGTGGGCCAGGGCCTCGCCGTCGTGCTCGAGAACGAGGAAGCCACCGAGTGAACCACCCGGCCGCGGGCCGCACGAAGGGGCGGCCGTCGGTCCTGCACGCGCCACGGGCGCGGAGGCCCGGGCCGCATGACATGAGGACCAGAGAGGAACGGGAAGAGCATGCTGACCATCGTTGATTCCGCAGCCCAGGCAGTCGAGCCGATCACCGACGGTTCCACCGTGATGATCGGTGGTTTCGGAGTGGCCGGGCAGCCCGTGGAACTGATCGATGCCCTCATCGAACAGGGCGCCACCGATTTGACGGTCGTGAACAACAACGCCGGCAACGGGGACGTGGGACTGGCCAAACTGATCCAGCTGGGACGGGTACGCAAGATCATCTGTTCCTTCCCCCGCCAGTCGGACTCCTATCACTTCGACGCCAAGTACCACGCGGGTGAGATCGAACTGGAGGTGGTTCCGCAGGGCAACCTCGCCGAACGCATCCGCGCCGCCGGTGCGGGCATCGGCGCGTTCTACACGCCCACGGGCTACGGAACTCCGCTGGCAGAGGGCAAGGAGACCCGCGAACTCGACGGCAAGATGCAGATCCTCGAGTTCCCCATCACCGCGGACTTCTCACTCACCAAGGCCCTGACCGCCGACAAGGCGGGGAACTTGGTCTACCGGAAGACGGCGCGGAACTTCGGCCCGATCATGGCTGCCGCCGCGCGCACCTCGATCGTGCAGGTCTCGGACGTCGTCGAACGCGGAGCCCTGGACCCGGAGGTCGTGGTGACGCCGGGCATCTACGTCGACACCGTCGTCAGCATCCCGGACCCCGCCGTGGGCCACGCCTGAGCGGGCTACGCCCCGCGTCGAGCCCAAGCCTTCACAACCAGAGAGTGAGCAGACCATGACTTCCATGACCAAGGACGCCGCGCTGACCCCCGAGCAGTTGGCAGAGGTGGTGGCCGCCGACATCCCGGCCGGCGCCTACGTCAACCTGGGGATCGGCCAGCCGACGCTCGTGTCGAACTACCTGACCCCGGAGGACGACGTCACCCTGCACACCGAGAACGGGATGCTCGGCATGGGGGGAGAGGCCCATGGTGACGAGGTCGACCCCGACCTGATCAACGCAGGGAAGATTCCCGTCAAGGAGACCGACGGGTGCTCCTACTTCCACCACGCCGATTCCTTCGCGATGATGCGAGGCGGGCACCTGGACTGCTGCGTGCTCGGTGCCTTCCAGGTGGACCGCGCCGGAAACCTGGCCAACTGGCACACCGGGAAGCCGGATGCGATCCCCGCCGTCGGGGGCGCCATGGACCTGGCCACCGGAGCCAAGCAGACGTTCGTGATGATGACCCTCACCGCCAAGAACGGCCAGGCCAAGCTGGTGGAGAACTGCACCATGCCGTTGACCGGTGTGGGCTGTGTTTCCCGTGTCTACACTGATCAGGCAGTGTTCCTGATCGAAGGCGACGGACGGGTGGTCGTCCGTGAGACGTTTGGATGTGATTTCGAGGCCGTGCAAGAACTCGTCCCGTTCCCGCTCGAGCGTTCCGAATGATTTCCGACCGTCCGAAAGGTGCTGAGACCGCGACCCGCGAGGGGGGAGGGCACTACGTCCAGTCCCTCGCGCGCGGTCTGGCGGTGATCGGGGTCTTCGACGCCGAGAACCCCAGCATGACCTTGTCGGACGTCGCCCGCCGCACGGGCCTGACCCGCGCGACGGCACGCCGGTTCCTGCTGACCCTGGAAGAACTCGGCTACGTCCGCAGCGACGGACGCCAGTTCGAGCTCACCGCCAAGGTCTTGCAGCTGGGCTACTCGTACCTCTCCGCGTTGAGCCTCCCGGAGTTGGTCACACCGCACCTGCGCACACTGTCGGACCGGGTGCACGAATCCTGCTCGGTCGCCGTTCTGGACGGACCGGACATCGTCTACGTCGCCCGCGTCCAGGTGCGGCACATCATGAACGTCGCCATCTCGGTCGGCACGCGCTTCCCGGCCCACGCCACGTCCATGGGCAGGGTCCTGTTGGCCGCGATGCCCGACGACGACGCCGTGGCCCTGTGCTCGGAACAGCTCAAGTCCCCGATCTCGAGTCGCACGATCAGCACACCCCAGCAACTGATCACCCGCCTGGACGAAGTCCGCGCCCGTGGTTACGCCGTCGTGGACCAGGAGCTGGAGGCGGGGTTGCGCTCCGTCGCCGTCCCGCTCAAGGACTCGAACGGCACCACCGCGGCAGCGGTCAACGTCTCCATGCGCGTCGGGGCCAGTCCGTCGGCCGATGACCCGGTGGGGCAGATCCTGCCGCACCTGCAAGCCTGTGCGCAGGCCGTGCACGCCGATCTGGTGGCCAGCGCAGGCTAGGCAGGTGGGTCACCGTCTGGTACGGTATACGAGATTGGCTCGATCACCCGTGTGATCGCACTCCAGTGGCAATGTGGACTCCGTCCAGAGATACGCAGGTTGTATCTCGGTGCCACTTTTTTGCGTGTCCACAGACGCAGTTCTCACCTTTCCAGGTTCACCAGGACCCGGGTGGGCTCGTGTCTGACCGGCCGCCGGCGGAACGCGGGAGGGATCGAGTGGCTCGGAAGAGTCCTAGACCAAACCCGCGGCGCCGCAGACAGCGGCCCGCCACCACCAGGAGACGAAGTGCCAACAATTCAGCAGCTCGTCCGCAAGGGCCGCAGCCCCAAGGTCGTCAAGACCAAGGCTCCGGCGCTTAAGGGCAACCCCATGAAGCGTGGCGTGTGCACCCGTGTGTACACCACCACTCCCAAGAAGCCGAACTCCGCCCTCCGTAAGGTCGCCCGTGTGCGCCTCAACGGCGGCGTCGAGGTCACCGCTTACATCCCCGGCGAGGGCCACAACCTGCAGGAGCACTCGATCGTGCTCGTTCGCGGCGGTCGTGTGAAGGACCTTCCGGGTGTCCGCTACAAGATCGTTCGCGGCGCCCTCGACACCCAGGGTGTCAAGGGCCGCGGCCAGGCACGCTCCCGCTACGGCGCGAAGAAGGAGAAGAAGTAATGCCTCGTAAGGGTCCCGCTCCCAAGCGCCCGCTCGTCGTCGACCCCGTCTACGGTTCGCCGGTCGTCACGCAGCTGATCAACAAGGTCCTCCAGGACGGCAAGAAGTCCACCGCCGAGCGCATCGTCTACGGTGCCCTCGCCGGTGTCGAGCAGAAGACCGGCTCCGAGCCGGTTGCCACCCTGAAGAAGGCCCTGGAGAACGTCAAGCCCGCGCTGGAGGTTCGCTCCCGCCGTGTCGGTGGCGCCACCTACCAGGTTCCGGTTGAGGTCCGCGCCGGTCGTTCGACCGCCCTGGCCCTGCGCTGGCTGGTCGGCTACGCCAAGGTTCGCCGCGAGAACACCATGACCGAGCGTCTCATGAACGAGATCCTCGACGCCTCCAACGGCCTCGGTGCCGCGGTCAAGCGCCGCGAGGACACCCACAAGATGGCTGACTCCAACAAGGCCTTCGCCCACTACCGCTGGTAATACCAGCCCCGCTGGTACCATCGGCCCGGTTCGCCGCCTCGATTCTCGAGGGAGATTCCGCGTTGTCGCGGCGGCGAACCGTCGGCTACACCTCAGAAGGGACACACCGTGGCACTTGACGTGCTTACCGACCTCAAGAAGGTCCGCAACATCGGCATCATGGCGCACATCGATGCCGGCAAGACGACCACCACCGAGCGCATCCTGTTCTACACCGGCATCAACCACAAACTCGGCGAGACGCACGACGGCGCCTCGACGATGGACTGGATGGAGCAGGAGCAGGAACGCGGCATCACGATCACGTCCGCGGCTACCTCGTGCTACTGGCACGACAACCAGATCAACATCATCGACACCCCGGGCCACGTGGACTTCACCGTCGAGGTGGAGCGTTCGCTGCGCGTGCTCGACGGCGCCGTCGCAGTGTTCGACGGCAAGGAGGGTGTCGAGCCCCAGTCGGAGACCGTGTGGCGTCAGGCCGACAAGTACGACGTTCCCCGCATCTGCTTCGTCAACAAGATGGACAAGCTCGGCGCGGACTTCTACTTCACCGTCGACACCATCATCAACCGCCTCGGCGCCAAGCCGCTGGTTCTCCAGCTGCCCATCGGTTCCGAGTCGGACTTCGTGGGCGTCGTCGACCTGCTCACCATGAAGGCACTGGTCTGGGAGGGTGACTCCAAGGGCGACGTGTCCCTGGGCGCCTCCTACCAGACCCAGGAGATCCCGGCCGATCTGCAGGATCGCGCCGAGGAGTACCGCAACAACCTGATCGAGGACGTCGCCGAGGCCGACGACGAGCTCATGGAGAAGTACCTGGGCGGCGAAGAGCTGACCCTGGACGAGCTCAAGGCCGGCATCCGCAAGCTGACGATCAACTCCGAGGCCTACCCGGTCCTGTGCGGTTCCGCGTTCAAGAACCGCGGCGTGCAGCCCATGCTCGACGCCGTGATCGACTTCCTGCCCTCGCCGCTGGACGTCCCCGACGTCCAGGGCCACGCGGTCAACGACGAGGAAGAGGTCATGACCCGCCCCGCGGACTCGACCGCTCCGTTCTCCGCGCTGGCCTTCAAGGTCGCCACCCATCCGTTCTACGGCACCCTGACCTACACCCGCGTGTACTCGGGCAAGGCCAAGGCCGGCGAGCAGGTGCTGAACTCGACCAAGGGCAAGAAGGAGCGCATCGGCAAGCTGTTCCAGATGCACTCCAACAAGGAGAACCCGGTCGAGGAGATCCAGGCCGGCCACATCTACGCGGCCATCGGTCTGAAGGACACCACCACGGGCGACACCCTGTGCGATCAGGCGAACCCGATCGTGCTCGAGTCCATGTCCTTCCCCGCCCCCGTGATCTTCGTGGCCATCGAGCCGAAGACCAAGGGTGACCAGGAGAAGCTGTCCACGGCCATCCAGAAGCTCTCGGCGGAGGACCCCACCTTCACCGTGTCCCTGAACGACGAGACCGGCCAGACCGAGATCGGCGGCATGGGCGAGCTCCACCTGGACATCCTGGTGGACCGGATGAAGCGCGAGTTCAAGGTCGAGGCCAACGTGGGCAAGCCCCAGGTGGCCTACCGCGAGACCATCAAGAAGGCCGTCGAGAAGGTCGACTACACCCACAAGAAGCAGACCGGTGGTTCCGGTCAGTTCGCAAAGGTGCAGGTCTCCTTCGCCCCGATCGAGCTGGACGCCGAGGAGCTCTACGAGTTCGACAACGCCATCACGGGTGGCCGCGTCCCGCGCGAGTACATCCCCTCCGTGGATGCCGGCATCCAGGACGCCATGCAGTTGGGCGTGCTGGCCGGTTACCCGGTGGTCGGTGTCAAGGCCACCCTGGTCGACGGCGCCTACCACGACGTCGACTCCTCGGAAATGGCATTCAAGATCGCCGGCTCCATGGTGTTCAAGGAAGGTGCCAAGCGCGCCAACCCGGTCCTGCTGGAACCGCTCATGGCCGTCGAGGTCCGTACTCCGGAGGAGTACATGGGCGACGTCATCGGTGACCTGAACTCCCGCCGTGGTCAGATCCAGTCCATGGAGGACGTCACGGGCGTCAAGTTGGTCAAGGCCAACGTGCCGCTGTCGGAGATGTTCGGCTACATCGGCGACCTGCGTTCCAAGACCCAGGGCCGTGCCGTGTACTCGATGCAGTTCGACTCGTACTCAGAGGTCCCCAAGGCCGTCGCGGACGAGATCATCCAGAAGAACCGCGGCGAGTGACTCGCTGACGCGGCGGGTCGAGGTCATCGACCCGCCGCGTCGTCCGGGCCCGGCCCGGAACACCTCGAGGGTCCGTCCCGCCACCTGAGGCGGTGGGACCGCCCTCCACCCCCAGGAATCGATTTTCACCAATCGGTCCACCCGACTACACTTGCAGAGGTTTCTGTCCGCTGCAGCGCCTCTTGACCCCGCGCCAGCGGGCACGCAAGGTTTCCAACACGCTCCAGCATCACGTTTCTAGGAGGAACAACTATGGCGAAGGCCAAGTTCGAGCGCACCAAGCCGCACGTCAACATCGGCACCATCGGCCACGTCGACCACGGCAAGACCACGCTCACTGCCGCCATCTCCAAGGTTCTGGCCGACAAGTACCCGGACCTCAACGAGCAGCGCGATTTCGGCATGATCGACTCCGCTCCCGAGGAGCGCCAGCGCGGCATCACGATCAACATCGCGCACATCGAGTACCAGACCGAGAAGCGTCACTACGCCCACGTCGACGCCCCGGGTCACGCCGACTACGTCAAGAACATGATCACCGGTGCAGCTCAGATGGACGGCGCCATCCTGGTGGTTGCTGCAACTGACGGCCCCATGGCCCAGACCCGCGAGCACGTTCTGCTGGCCCGCCAGGTGGGCGTCCCCACCCTGCTGGTCGCGCTGAACAAGTCCGACATGGTCGATGACGAAGAGCTCCTCGACCTGGTCGAGATGGAGGTCCGCGAGCTGCTCTCCGATCAGGGCTTCGACGGCGACAACGCTCCCGTTGTCCGCGTCTCCGCTCTGAAGGCTCTCGAGGGCGACGCCGAGTGGGTCAAGTCCGTCGAGGACCTCATGGAGGCCGTTGACGAGTTCATCCCGGACCCCGTCCGCGAGACCGACAAGCCCTTCCTCATGCCCATCGAGGACGTCTTCACCATCACCGGTCGTGGCACCGTTGTGACCGGCCGTGCCGAGCGTGGCACCCTGCCGATCAACTCCGAGGTCGAGATCGTCGGCATCCGCCCGATCCAGAAGACCACCGTGACCGGTATCGAGATGTTCCACAAGCAGATGGACGAGGCGCTGGCCGGCGAGAACTGTGGCCTGCTCCTGCGTGGCCTCAAGCGCGACGACGTCGAGCGTGGCCAGGTCGTGTGCAAGCCGGGTTCCATCACTCCGCACACCAACTTCGAGGCGAACGTCTACATCCTGTCCAAGGACGAGGGTGGCCGTCACAACCCGTTCTACTCGAACTACCGTCCGCAGTTCTACTTCCGGACCACCGACGTCACCGGGGTCATCACCCTGCCGGAAGGCACCGAGATGGTCATGCCCGGTGACAACACCGAGATGACCGTTGAGCTGATCCAGCCCATCGCCATGGAGGACGGCCTCGGCTTCGCCATCCGTGAGGGTGGCCGCACCGTCGGCTCCGGCAAGGTCACCAAGATCATCAAGTGATCACTCACTGACTGATCTGGACCTCGGGCCACCGGCCCGATCCGGACACAGCACAGGGCCCCGCACCGATTCGTCGGCGCGGGGCCTTGTGCCGTGTACTGCCCGTGCATGACCTCGACCACAGGGACACGCCCGGGGTTGCGGCGGGCTCGGACGCCGTGGCAGGATAGACGCTGTTGTTCGCAAGCCGTGGCATGTCCGCGGGTGGTGATTCCCGGTTGTCATCGAGAATCCACAGCCGCCCGGACGTCACGGACGAACCCGAGAACGACCACCCCGCATTCACAACACGGCAACAGCATGCGCACGGCGCATGTACGACACGCCCGAGCGCGGGGGACGGTGCTTCGGTGGGGCGAGGAACCCGGGACACCGGATTCGGCCCACGCGAAGCGGCACTCACCGGAGTGCCACACACAAGGAGCTTCGAGCTCCGTCACAGGGAAGTACTTGAAGAAAGAGAGTCACGACGCCATGGCGGGACAGAAAATCCGCATCCGGCTGAAGTCCTATGACCACGAGGTCATTGACGTCTCGGCCCGCAAGATCGTCGAGACGGTGACCCGTGCCGGCGCAACCGTCGTCGGCCCCGTGCCGCTGCCGACCGAGAAGAACGTGTACTGCGTCATCCGCTCGCCGCACAAGTACAAGGACAGCCGCGAGCACTTCGAGATGCGTACGCACAAGCGGCTGATCGACATCGTGGACCCGACGCCGAAGGCTGTCGACTCGCTCATGCGACTCGACCTGCCGGCCGACGTCAACATCGAAATCAAGCTCTGATAAGGACCGCAGACGCAATGACTACGACTTACGAACGCCAGATGAAGGGCATTCTGGGCAAGAAGCTCGGCATGACCCAGGTCTGGGACGAGGACGGAAAGCTCGTCCCGGTCACCGTCGTGCAGGCCGACACCAACGTCGTGACTCAGCTTCGCACCGCCGACAAGGACGGCTACTCCGCCATCCAGATCGGCTACGGTCAGATCGACCCCCGCAAGGTGACCAAGCCGCTGGCCGGTCACTTCGAGAAGGCCGGTGTGACTCCCCGCCGCCACGTCGTCGAGGTCCGCACCTCCGACGCCGGCGAGTACGAGCTCGGTCAGGAACTTTCCGTTGAGCTGTTCGAGGCCGGCCAGTTGGTCGACGTCGTCGGCACGACCAAGGGCAAGGGCACCGCCGGTGTCATGAAGCGCCACGGCTTCGCCGGTGTGGGCGCCTCCCACGGTCAGCACAAGAACCACCGCAAGCCGGGTTCGATCGGTAACGCCTCCTTCGCCGCCCGCGTGTTCAAGGGAATGCGCATGGCAGGCCGGATGGGCCACGACCGACACACGACCATGAACCTCAAGGTCCAGGCCGTTGACGCCGAGAACTCCCTGCTGCTCATCAAGGGCGCCTTGCCGGGCCCCAAGGGTTCGGTCGTCCTCGTCCGCACCGCCGTGAAGGGAGCCTGATAAGCCATGGCAACAGAGACCATCAACGTGGAACTGCCCGCCGAGATCTTCGACGCCAAGACCTCCGTGCCGCTGATGCACCAGGTCGTCGTCGCCCAGCTGGCTGCCGCCCGTCAGGGCACCCACAAGACCAAGCGCCGCGGTGAGGTGTCCGGTGCCGGACGCAAGCCGTTCAAGCAGAAGGGCACCGGCCGCGCCCGTCAGGGTTCGATCCGCGC
This sequence comes from Kocuria sp. JC486, assembly GCF_011602805.1. Lineage (NCBI taxonomy): Bacteria > Bacillati > Actinomycetota > Actinomycetes > Micrococcales > Micrococcaceae > Kocuria > Kocuria sp. JC486. The sequence goes on from NZ_JAAOZS010000004.1 coordinate 159,314, forward strand.
CCCGCACATGACCGGTGGCGGCATCGTGCACGGCCCCGTGCCGCGCGACTACTCGCAGCGCACCCCCAAGAAGATGAAGGCCGCCGCTCTGCGTGGCGCCCTCTCGGACCGCGCTCGCCACAACCGCATCCACGTCGTGGCCGAACTGGTCGCGGGAGAGACCCCCTCGACCAAGGCCGCCAAGGCTGCTCTGGCCGGGCTGACCGAGCGCAAGAACCTGCTCGTCGTGCTCGACCGCCAGGACGACGTCGCCGCACTGTCGGTGCGCAACCTGGAGAACGTGCACAGCCTGTACGCCGACCAGCTCAACACCTACGACGTGCTGGTTGCCGACGACGTGGTCTTCACCAAGGCCGCCTACGACGCATTCGTCGACGCGGCTCAGACCGGCAAGAAGCAGGAGGACGCCAAGTGAGCGTGACCTACAAGGACCCGCGTGACGTCATCATCGCGCCTGTTGTCTCCGAGAAGGCCTACGGCCTGATCGACCAGGGCCAGTACACCTTCTTCGTCGCCAACGACGCGAACAAGATCGAGATCAAGCAGGCCGTCGAAGCGATCTTCGACGTCAAGGTTGCCTCGGTCAACACCGCCAACCGCGACGGCAAGCGCAAGCGCACCCGCTTCGGCTGGGGACAGCGCAACCGCACCAAGCGCGCCATCGTGACCCTCTCCGAGGGCACCATCGACATCTTCGGAGGCCAGGGCTGATCGCCCTAAGGCCACACCTATCGAGGAATTTCAAACATGGCTATTCGTAAGCACAAGCCGACGACGCCGGGCCGCCGTGGCTCGTCCGTCGCGGACTTCGCAGAGATCACCCGATCGACTCCGGAGAAGTCCTTGCTGCGCCCGCTGCCCAAGAAGGGCGGACGCAACAACCTGGGTCGCATCACCACCCGTCACAAGGGCGGTGGCCACAAGCGCCAGTACCGCGTGATCGACTTCCGTCGGCACGACAAGGACGGCGTGGACGCCAAGGTCGCTCACATCGAGTACGACCCCAACCGCACCGCACGCATCGCACTGCTGCACTACGTGGACGGCACCAAGCGCTACATCGTGGCGCCGAACCGTCTCAAGCAGGGCGACGTCGTCGAGAGCGGCCCCGGCGCCGACATCAAGCCCGGCAACAACCTGCCGCTGCGCAACATCCCCGTCGGTACCGTGATTCACGCCGTGGAACTGCGGCCCGGTGGCGGTGCCAAGCTCGCACGTTCCGCCGGCGCCTCCGTCCAGCTGGTCGCCAAGGAAGGCAAGTACGGCCAGCTCCGTCTGCCCTCCGGTGAGATCCGCAACGTCGACGTGCGCTGCCGCGCGACGATCGGCGAGGTCGGAAACGCCGAGCAGTCCAACATCAACTGGGGCAAGGCCGGCCGCAACCGCTGGAAGGGCATCCGCCCGACCGTGCGCGGTGTGGTCATGAACCCTGTCGATCACCCGCACGGTGGTGGTGAAGGCAAGACCTCCGGTGGCCGTCACCCGGTCAACCCGAACGGTAAGCCCGAGGGCCGTACCCGTCGCCCCAACAAGGAAAGCGACAAGCTGATCGTCCGCCGTCGCCGTACCGGCAAGAACAAGCGCTAAGGGAGCCTGAACCATGCCACGCAGCCTGAAGAAGGGCCCTTTCGTCGACCAGCACCTTTTCGTGAAGGTGGCCAAGGAGAACGAGAAGGGCACCAAGAACGTCATCAAGACGTGGTCGCGCCGCTCGATGATCATCCCCGACATGCTCGGGCACACGATCGCCGTGCACGACGGCCGTAAGCACATCCCGGTGTTCATCACCGAGTCCATGGTTGGTCACAAGCTCGGTGAGTTCGCTCCCACGCGTACTTTCCGTGGCCATGTGAAGGACGACAAGAAGGGCAAGCGCCGCTGACCCTCTCGGTCCAGCAGCGTTTAGCACTTCGTCAAGAGACGAGAAGAGGAAAGCAATGGAAGCCAAGGCATCTGCGCGGTACGTCCGCGTGACGCCGATGAAGGCCCGGCGCGTCGTCAACCTGATCCGTGGCCAGCAGGCACACGAGGCACTGGCCATCCTGAAGTTCGCCCCGCAGGGTGCTTCGGAGCCGGTGTTCAAGGTTCTGTCGTCCGCAGTGGCCAACGCCCGCCAGGCAGCCGACCGTCAGGGCCTGCCCTTCCGCGAGGAAGAGCTGGTCGTGTCCGAGGCATTCGTGGACGAGGGACCGACCATGAAGCGGTTCCGCCCGCGTGCCCAGGGCCGCGCCTACCGGATCAACAAGCGCACGAGCCACATCACCCTGGTCGTGGCCACCCCGGAGAACGAGGAGGTCCGCTAAGTGGGACAGAAGATCAACCCCAACGGTTTCCGACTGGGAATCACCACGGACCACGTTTCGCACTGGTTCGCTGATTCCACGAAGGAAGGCCAGCAGTACAAGGACTACGTCCGTGAGGACGTGCAGATCCGCAAGCTGATGGACACCGGCATGGAGCGCGCCGGTATCTCGAAGGTCGAGATCGAGCGCACCCGTGACCGCGTCCGCGTCGACATCCACACCGCCCGGCCGGGCATCGTCATCGGCCGCCGCGGCGCCGAGGCCGATCGCATCCGCGGCGAGCTCGAGAAGCTCACCGGCAAGCAGATCCAGCTGAACATCCTCGAGGTCAAGAACCCCGAAGCGGATGCCCAGCTGGTTGCCCAGGGTGTCGCCGAGCAGCTGGCCTCCCGCGTGGCCTTCCGCCGCGCCATGAAGAAGGCCATCCAGTCCGCGCAGCGTGCGGGCGCCAAGGGTATTCGTATCCAGTGCGCCGGCCGTCTGGGCGGTGCGGAGATGTCCCGCTCGGAGTTCTACCGCGAAGGCCGTGTGCCCCTGCACACCCTGCGCGCGAACATCGACTACGGCTTCTTCGAGGCCAAGACCACCTTCGGCCGCATCGGCGTGAAGGTCTGGATCTACAAGGGCGATCTGACCGACAAGGAACTGGCTGCTCAGGAAGCTGCCGCTCCCTCCCGCGGCCGTGGCGGCAACGACCGTCGCGGTGGTGGCGAGCGTCGTCGTCGCAACGACCGTAATGACCGTGGTGGTCGCCGCGGGGAGCGCACCGAGCGCACCGCGGAGGCCCCTGCCGCCGAGGCCCAGGCCCCGGCGTCCAACGCAGAGGGTGGTAACTGATGCTCATCCCCCGTCGTGTGAAGTATCGCAAGCAGCACCACCCCAAGCGGAGTGGTATGGCAAAGGGCGGCACCGAGGTCACCTTCGGTGAGTGGGGCATTCAGGCCCTGACCCCGGCCTACGTCACCAACCGGCAGATCGAGGCAGCTCGTATCGCCATGACCCGCCACATCAAGCGTGGCGGCAAGGTCTGGATCAACATCTACCCGGACCGTCCCTTGACCAAGCGCCCCGCCGAAACCCGTATGGGTTCCGGTAAGGGCTCGCCCGAGTGGTGGGTCGCCAACGTCAAGCCGGGTCGCGTGATGTTCGAGCTCGGCGGTGTGTCCGACGAGGTCGCTCGCGAGGCCCTGCGCCTGGCGATCCACAAGCTCCCCATGAAGGCACGCATTGTGCGTCGCGAAGGCGGTGAATGATCAATGGCTGTTGGATCCAAGGATCTGAGCATTGAGAAGCTCGAAGAGCTCGACAACGACGCTTTGTACACCGAGCTGAAGAAGGCCAAGGAAGAGCTGTTCAACCTGCGCTTCCAGTCGGCGACCGGTCAGCTCGAGTCCAACGGCCGCCTCAAGGCCGTCAAGCGTGACATCGCCCGCATCTACACGGTTCTGCGCGAGCGCGAGCTCGGCATCCGTGCCACGAACACCACCGATGAGGATGATGCCAAGTGACCGAGCAGGCACAGAAGACCGAGGAGCGCGGCTACCGCAAGACCCGCCGTGGCTACGTCACCTCGGACAAGATGAACAAGACCGTCGTCGTTCAGCTGCAGGACAACGTCAAGCACGCCCTGTACGGCAAGGTCATGCGTCGCACCAAGAAGGTCAAGGCCCACGACGAGGAGAACTCGTGCGGGATCGGCGACCTGGTGCTGATCGCGGAGACCCGCCCGCTGTCCGCGGACAAGCACTGGCGCGTCGTCGAGATCATCGAGAAGGCCAAGTGATCCCAGCGGCCCTTCGCCGCTAGATCGCCCCGACCGGCAACGGTCCGGCAACGGCCCGTACGCTCCCGCAACGGCGGGGGAGTGCGGGCCGTTGTGCTGCTCACACAAGACTGCCCGCCCTGGGTTCGCACGACGACGTCGTGGTAAGGTTGACGTCTTGTGTGGGCAGTTCTATGCCCTCACCCCTCTGCTCTTTCGTGCCAGCGCATAATGCCCGCAACGTCCTTGCGCCTTCGGGTGGCCAGGAATCGCCGCGAGTTCAGATGCTTCTGGCACGAATAGGCCGAGCCCCTGCCGCAGCGTGCGCGTCTTACGCACGACCAGAGGTGGAGGGGAATTTATCCGACGAGCTGTTCCGCTAGGCCCGCCCCTGCTCAACCGAAGGGTGCTGGAACCGGCGTGACGACAGGAGACAACAAGTGATTCAGCAGGAGTCGCGGCTGACCGTCGCCGACAACTCGGGTGCGAAGGAAATCCTGACCATCCGCGTTCTCGGTGGATCCGGTCGCCGCTACGCAGGCATCGGTGACACCATTGTCGCCACGGTGAAGGATGCCACCCCCGGCGGCAACGTGAAGAAGGGCGACGTCGTCAAGGCCGTCGTCGTTCGCACCAAGAAGCAGCGTCGCCGCCCGGACGGTTCCTACATCCGTTTCGACGAGAACGCCGCAGTGATCCTCAAGTCCGACGGTGACCCCCGCGGCACCCGCATCTTCGGCCCCGTGGGCCGCGAGCTGCGCGACAAGAAGTTCATGAAGATCGTCTCGCTGGCACCGGAGGTGCTCTGATGCCCAAGTTCAAGATCAAGACCGGCGACCTGGTCCAGGTCATTTCCGGCAAGAAGGACAACAAGGGCAAGCAGGGCAAGGTCCTGCGTGTCATCCCCGAGACCCAGCGTGTGGTCGTCGAGGGCGTCAACGTCGTGACGCGGCACAAGCGCGCCACGATGCAGGGTGAGTCCGGCGGCATCGAAAAGGTCGAGGCCCCGATCCACATCTCCAACGTGGCCCTGGTGGACCCCGAGACCAAGAAGCCGACCAAGGTCGGTTACCGCACCGAGACCGTCGAGCGCAACGGCCGCACCAAGACCGTGCGCGTTCGCGTGTCCAAGAGCACTGGTAAGGATCTGTGATGACCGAAACCACCGCCCCCAGCTTCAAGACCAAGTTCCAGGACGTGGTCGTCCCCGCTCTGCAGGAGCAGTTCAACTACTCCAACGTCATGGAGACGCCGCGCATCGTCAAGGTCGTCGTCAACATGGGTGTGGGTGACGCCGCCAAGGACTCCAAGCTCATCGACGGCGCCGTTCGCGACCTGACCGCCATCACCGGTCAGAAGCCCGTGATCAACCGCGCCAAGAAGTCCATCGCGCAGTTCAAGCTGCGTGAGGGAATGCCCATCGGCTGCCACACCACGCTGCGTGGCGACCGCATGTGGGAGTTCCTGGACCGCCTGGTGAGCCTTGCCCTGCCGCGTATCCGCGACTTCCGCGGACTCTCGGACCGCCAGTTCGACGGCAACGGCAACTACACCTTCGGCCTCACCGAACAGTCGATGTTCCACGAAATCGATCAGGACAAGATCGACCGCGTTCGCGGTATGGACATCACCGTGGTGACCACTGCCAAGACCGACGACGAGGGCCGCGCGCTGCTCAAGGCGCTCGGTTTCCCCTTCAAGACCAACTGACGACTACGTCTCAGGTCCCACGGGTGAAGACCCGGTGGGAAACCAAGACGAGGAAGGGCACGAGCCCACATGACCATGACAGATCCTGTCGCAGACATGCTGACCCGTCTGCGCAACGCAAACTCTGCCTACCACGACACCGTGAGCATGCCGTACTCCAAGCTCAAGGGCCGGGTTGCAGAGATCCTCAAGACCGAGGGTTACATCGCCGACTGGTCGGAAGAGCCGGCCAAGGTCGGCAAGACCCTGGTCCTGACCCTCAAGTTCGGTCCGCAGCGCGAGCGTTCGATCGCCGGCGTCCGCCGTATCTCCAAGCCGGGCCTGCGCGTTTACGCCAAGTCCACCAACCTGCCGCGCGTTCTGGGCGGGCTGGGCATCGCCATCCTCTCGACCTCTTCCGGTCTGCTCACCGACAAGCAGGCTGCCAAGAAGGGCGTGGGCGGCGAGGTCCTGGCCTACGTCTGGTGATCCGGTAGCAGAGAAAGGAAGGAAGAGAACATGTCACGTATTGGACGTCTCCCCATCTCTGTGCCCGCCGGCGTCGAGGTGAAGATTGACGGCTCCCAGGTGTCCGTGAAGGGCCCCAAGGGGGAGCTGAACCACACGGTGTCCGCACCGATCGAACTGTCCCAGGAGGACGGCACGATCACGGTCACCCGTCCCAACGACGAGCGCGAGTCCCGTTCCCTGCACGGCCTGACCCGCACCCTGATCCAGAACATGATCGTGGGTGTGACCGATGGCTACAGCAAGGGTCTGGAGATCGTCGGCACCGGTTACCGTGTGCAGGCGAAGGGCCAGAACCTGGAGTTCGCTCTGGGCTACTCGCACCCGATCACCTTCGAGGCCCCCGAGGGCATCGAGTTCGCCGTCGAAGGCGCGAACAAGGTGACCGTCAAGGGCATTGACAAGCAGCAGGTCGGCCACGTGGCCGCCAAGATTCGCGGTCTGCGCGCCCCCGAGCCCTACAAGGGCAAGGGCGTCCGCTACGCGGGCGAGCAGATCCGCCGCAAGGCCGGAAAGGCAGGTAAGTGATCATGGCTCTGAGCATCAAGGGCAAGTCCAAGGCCGCACAGCGTGCGCGCCGGCACGCCCGCGTTCGCAAGTACGTCACGGGCACTGCCGAGCGTCCGCGCCTGGTCGTGACCCGTTCGACCCGGCACATGTTCGTGCAGGTCATCGACGACACCCGCGGCGTCACCGTTGCATCGGCCTCCACAATGGAAGCCGAGCTGCGTGGCTCCGAGGCTGACAAGTCCGAAAAGGCAAAGCGCGTGGGCGAACTGGTCGCCGAGCGTGCGAAGGCCGCTGGCATCGAGGCCGTCGTGTTCGACCGCGGAGGCAACAAGTACCACGGTCGAGTGGCTGCCGTCGCCGACGGCGCCCGTGAGGGAGGTCTGGCACTGTGAGCGAGCAGAACACCGAAAACACCGAGAACGTGGCAGCCGAGGCTGGCACCGAGTCCAACACCGCAGCCGGCAACGAGCGTGGCGGCCGTGGTGAGCGCAACGAGCGCGGTGGCCGCAACAACGACCGCGGTGGCCGTGGTGGCCGTGGCGAGCGTGGCGGCCGTGGACGTGAGCGCGACGAGGAGAAGGACAAGTTCCTCGAGCGCGTCGTGACCATCAACCGCGTGGCCAAGGTCGTCAAGGGCGGCCGTCGCTTCAGCTTCACCGCACTGGTCGTCGTCGGTGACGGCGACGGCATGGTCGGCGTCGGCTACGGCAAGGCCAAGGAAGTTCCCGCGGCCATCTCCAAGGGCGTCGAGGAGGCGAAGAAGAACTTCTTCCGCGTCCCGCGCGTCGAGAAGCGCACCATCCCGCACCGTGTGCAGGGTGAGGCCGCTGCCGGTGTGGTCATGCTGCGTCCGGCAACCCCGGGTACCGGTGTCATCGCCGGTGGTCCGGTGCGTGCGGTCCTGGAGTGCGCGGGCATTCACGACGTTCTCTCGAAGTCCCTCGGGTCTTCCAACCAGATCAACATCGTGCACGCGACCATCGAGGCTCTTCGCCAGCTCGAGGAGCCGGCGGCTGTCGCGGCTCGTCGTGGCCTGCCCATGGACGAGGTCGTTCCCGCCCCGCTGCTGCGCGAACTCCAGCAGAAGGCAGGTGCGTGATGACGCAGAAGCGAATCCAGGCCGACGGCCGGGAGCTCAAGATCACCCAGATCCGCTCCATGGTCGGGCAGAAGCAGAACATGCGCGACACCCTTCGTTCCCTGGGCTTGAAGAAGCCCGGCAACGTCGTGGTTCGCAAAGCCGATGAGGCGACCGCGGGCATGATCAACACCGTGGCTCACCTCGTGACGGTTGAGGAGGCCTGAGCATGGCTGAGAACACTGAGAACGTCGCCGAGAACATCTCGGCGGACGGCACCACCAAGGACGCCCTGAAGGTCCACCACCTCAAGCCGGCCCCCGGCGCCAAGAAGGCTCGCACCCGTGTGGGCCGTGGTGAGGGTTCCAAGGGCAAGACCGCCGGTCGCGGTACCAAGGGCACGAAGGCTCGTTACCAGGTGAAGCCCGGCTTCGCCGGTGGCCAGCTGCCGCTGCACATGCGCCTGCCCAAGCTGCGCGGGTTCACCAACCCGTTCCGCGTGGAGTACCAGGTCGTGAACCTGGACCGCCTGGGCGAGCTGTTCCCCGAGGGGGGCACCGTCGGCATCGAGGAGCTCGTGGCCAAGGGCGCGGTTCGCAAGAACCAGCCGGTCAAGGTCCTCGGCGACGGCGAGATCTCTGTGGCGGTCAACGTGACCGCCAACAAGTTCTCCACCTCCGCCGCGGAGAAGATCGCCGCCGCCGGTGGCTCCACCACCACTGCGTGATCACTGACGCGGCGTCGGGAATGTCCTGACGCGACCAAGGCCCTCACTTCCCCTCCGGGAGGTGAGGGCCTTGTCTCATACAGGGGCATTGACGGCATTGACGGCATTGACGGCGTGCGCGGAGGCGAGATTGCAGTTTGATCGCTCCTGGCACCTTCAGCAGCGATCAAACTGCCCATTCGCCGGCGGAAACCCCGTGTGAGACTTCCCTCCCCGCGTAGATGCTGCGATCCTTGACCGTTTCGTTAGACTTGCGGGGGCCAAGACGGCCTACTGCACGCATTGCACCGACGCCCGCTCGAGCAGCGCGCGGCCCGGCGGGTCGCCCAGGGGAGGGTTGGGGCTCATCAGCCCCGTCCGAATCCCACGCTCAACACGCGGGGCCGGCAACATGACCGGCCGGCCCACGGTCGAGACCAAGACCCTAGGAGAGATCTGTGCTCAGCGCTTTCGGTCGGGCGTTCACGACCCCCGAGCTGCGGACCAAGATTCTGTTCACCATCGGGATGATCGTGATCTACCGACTGGGTACCTTCGTTCCAGCCCCCGGCGTGGACTACGGCAACGTCCAGCAGTGTCTGGCATTGGGGAACACCTCGGGCGGGGTCTACGACCTGGTCAACCTGTTCAGCGGTGGCGCCCTCCTACAGGTCTCGATCTTCGCCCTGGGCGTGATGCCGTACATCACGGCCAGCATCATCGTGCAGTTGCTGCGCGTGGTCATCCCCAGGTTCCAGGAACTGCACGAGGAAGGTCCCCAGGGCCAGGCGAAGCTCACCCAGTACACCCGCTACCTGACCATCGGGCTGGCATTGCTCAATGCGACCACCGTGGTCTCCTTGGCCCGCAGCGGTCAGCTGCTCGCCGGTTGTCCTCTGCCCGTGATTCCGAACGACACGATCCTGACCACCTTGATCATCATCGTGACCCTCACCGCCGGTACCACGGTGATCATGTGGCTGGGTGAGCGCATCACGGACAAAGGCGTGGGCAACGGCATGTCCCTGCTGATCTTCACCTCGATCGCCGCGGGCTTCCCCACGGCACTGGGCCAGATCTTCAACACCAAGGGCTGGGGCCCCTTCTCCCTGGTCCTGCTGATCGGGCTGGTCGTGATCGTGTGCGTCGTGTTCGTGGAGCAGTCCCAGCGTCGCGTGCCCGTGCAGTACGCCAAGCGCATGGTGGGCCGACGGACCATCGGTGGATCGACGACCTACATCCCGCTCAAGGTCAACATGGCGGGCGTGATCCCGATCATCTTCGCGTCCTCGATGCTCATGCTGCCCGGGCTGGTCTCGCAGTTCGCCATGCCCACGGACGGTTCGCCGGTGCCGGCCTGGATCAACTGGGTCAACACCTACCTGGCCTCCGGGGACCATCCGGTATACATGGTGGCGTACTTCCTGCTGATCGTGTTCTTCACGTACTTCTACGTCTCGATCACGTTCAACCCGGAGGAGGTCGCCGGGAACATGAAACGCTACGGCGGATTCATCCCGGGCATCCGCGCCGGGCAGCCCACGGAGTCCTACCTGCGCTACGTCATCAACCGGATCACCCTCCCGGGTGCGCTCTACCTGGGTATCGTGTCCATGATCCCGTTGATCGCGCTGGTGCTGTTCAACGCCAACCAGAACTTCCCGTTCGGCGGACCGTCCCTGCTGATCATGGTGGGTGTCGGTCTGGACACCGTGAAGCAGATCGACGCCCAGCTCCAGCAGCGCCACTACGAGGGCCTCCTGCGCTGAGCCGCGGCTCACCGGGACACATTCACGACACGAAGCCAGAGAAGACGAGCAAGCAGGAGAGTGAACATGACCCGCATGTTGATCATCGGCCCCCCGGGCGCAGGCAAGGGCACCCAGGCGGTCCGCATTGCCGAGCGACTGGGCATCCCCGCGATCTCCACCGGAGACATCTTCCGGTTCAACATCAAGAACGGGACGGAGTTGGGCAAGGAGGCCCAGTCCTACACCGACGCCGGCAACCTGGTCCCCGATTCGGTGACCAACCGCATGGTCCGTGACCGCTTGGCCGAGGACGACGCGCAGAACGGCTTCCTCCTGGACGGGTACCCGCGCAACGCCGCGCAGGTCGAGGAACTCGACGCGATCCTCTCGGAGCGCGGTGAGAACCTGGACGTGGTGCTCAAGCTCAACGCCGAGACCGAGGAGCTCGTCCAGCGACTGCTGGGCCGCGCCGCCGAGCAGGGGCGAGCCGATGACACCGAGGACGTGATCCGGCACCGTCTGGACGTCTACGAAGAGGAGACGGCCGTCGTCGTCGACATCTACGACGCCCGCGGAATCGTGCGGGAGGTCGACGGCCTCGGCTCGATCGACGAGGTCACCGAGCGAATCGTGGCAGCCCTGGGCTGATCGGCCCAGCCACGTGCTGTTGCGTGAGGCCCCCGACCCGCGTCGGGGGCCTCACGCATGGCCGGCCACCCGAGCCCATCAGCGCTCACGACAACCACCCATCACCCTGTACCCACCCTGTACCGAGGAGAACCGCAGATGTTCGGTCGCCGCCGCATCGAGTACAAGTCCGATGCCCAACTGCGCACCATGGTCCGTGCCGGAGTCGTGACCTCACGTGCCCTGGATGCCGCGGTGGCCGCCGCTCGCCCCGGGGCGAGCACGGCGGACCTCGACGCCGCTTTCCGTGAGGTCCTGGCCGCCAACGGCGCGACCTCGAACTTCCTGGGCTACTTCGGCTACCCGGCCACCGTGTGCGTGTCCGTCAACGACGAGGTCGTCCACGGGATCCCCGGTGACCGGGTGCTGCAGGAGGGCGACATCCTCTCGATCGACGGCGGCGCGATCGTGGACGGTTTCAATGGAGACTCCGCGCGCACCGTGATCCTGGGGGAGCCGAGTGAGTCGGATCGCCGCCTCTCGGAGGTGACCCGGGACGCGATGTGGCACGGCATCGCCGCCATGGCAACGGGTACTCACGTGGGGGACATCGGTGCTGCGATCGAGGACCGGGTACGGGCCCTGGCCGGGGAGAAGTACGGCATCCTGGAGGACTACGTGGGGCACGGCATCGGCTCCCAGATGCACATGGCACCCGACGTGCTGAACTACCGGTCCGGCCAGAAGTCGGCGGCCCTCAAGCCCGGGATGTGCCTGGCCATCGAACCCATGCTGGTGACCGGTGGGATCGAGACCAAGGTCCTGGAGGACGACTGGACCGTGATCACGACCGACGGCGGCCGGGCCTGCCAGTGGGAGCACTCCGTCGCCCGCCACAAGGGTGGCATCTGGGTGCTCACCGCCGAGGACGGAGGAGCCGCAGAGCTGGAACCGTTGGGCGTCACCCCCGTGCCCGTTCCGGAGCCCTGAACGGAGGGACGCCGACGACGTCGTCGGGCATCCCCGACCCCGTTCCGACCGGAACCCCTTTCGGACCCAACCTGTAGCCTCGAGACCACACACCGTGACCATTCAGGAGACACCGTGAGCGAGAACCGCACACCCCTGCCCGACCCCACCGTCGGCCCGGTGGGCTCCGACCCCGCCCCCGCGACCGCTGCCGCGGACATCGAACAGGACTTCCGCAACACGGATCCCGATGCCGGCACCCCGGACACCCCGCGACCCGTTCCCGGCCAACTGGTCTTCAAGGCCGCGCGCCGGGGCAAGCCGCCGCGCCACATCGCCGACACGGACATGACCGGGCGCCGCGAGATGCTCAAGGAGATGGGGCACAAGCCCTTCCGCGCCGAGCAGCTCTCCCGGCACTACTTCGAGCGCTTCGCGGCAAAGCCTGAGGACATGACCGACCTGCCCAAGAACGGTCGCGACCAACTGGTGCACGACACCATGCCGGAACTCCTGCAGAGCGTGCGGACCTTGCACGCGGACAACGGGGACACCGTCAAGCGCGTCCACCGTCTCTACGACGGCGCACTCGTGGAGTCCGTCCTGATGCGCTACCCGAACCGGGTGACCATGTGCATCTCCTCCCAGGCAGGCTGCGGCATGAACTGCCCGTTCTGCGCCACGGGACAGGCGGGGCTCACCCGCAACCTGTCGCCGGCGGAGATCGTGGGCCAGGTGGTTGAAGGCATTCGGATGCTGCGCGACGGCGAAGTGGGACGGCGCGAGCAGGACCCGCTGCGGGTTTCGAACATCGTGTTCATGGGCATGGGGGAGGCCCTGGCCAACTACAAGGCCACCATGGAGGCGGTCCACAGGTTGATCGATCCCGCTCCCGAAGGTCTCGGCATCTCCGCACGCGGACTCACCATGTCCACGGTCGGGCTGGTGCCGGGCATGCGCAAGTTCACCCGGGAGGGGCTGCCCATCACCCTCGCCTTGTCCCTGCACGCACCCGACGACGAACTGCGGGACGAACTCATCCCGATCAACACCCGCTGGAAGGTCGACGAGGCCCTGGACGCTGCCCGCGAGTACTTCGACGCCACGGGCCGCCGGATTTCCATCGAGTACGCGCTGATCCGAGACATCAACGACCAGGGCTGGCGGGCCGACCTGCTGGGGGAGAAGCTCAATGCGCGAGGACGGGGTTGGGTGCACGTCAACCCCATCCCGCTGAACCCCACCCCCGGGTCCAAGTGGACAGCCTCGCGCCGCGGTGTGGAACAGAACTTCGTCGAGCGTCTCCGCGCCCACGGCATTCCGACCACCGTGCGCGACACCCGCGGATCGGACATCGACGGCGCCTGCGGACAGCTGGCGGCCGCGAGCTAGCAAGGTCACACGAGCCGGGCCATCTCCCGTCTTGTCCCAGAGGGCAACCGCGCGTATTCTTGACTGCTGGTTGTCTGCGTCCTCCCATGCGCTCTGCCAGAACATCTCGACACTTCACACCGCTCGTGACCCCGTTCAGGGTTCGACGACGAGCCATGACGTGCGCGCGATGCGGGTGGAGCGGGAGGCCGCCACTAGAACCGAACCCCCGCCCGGAGATCCACCGGGCACAGAAGTGAGCGGAGTACATGGCTAAAAAAGACGGAGTCATCGAGATCGAAGGCGCTGTGGTCGAAGCTCTCCCGAACGCAATGTTCCGGGTGGAGTTGGATAACGGACACATCGTTCTTGCCCACATCTCCGGAAAGATGCGCCAGCACTACATCCGAATCCTCCCCGAGGACCGGGTCGTGGTGGAGCTAAGCCCCTACGACCTCTCACGGGGTCGGATCGTCTACCGCTACAAGTGAGTTGCGGCGCAACGGGCACCCCGTTGCGTTGTCATCTCGAACAGCTAACGCGAAGGAATGCGATGAAGGTCCAGCCGAGCGTGAAGCAGATCTGCGACAAGTGCAAGGTGATTCGCCGTAACGGGCGAGTCATGGTGATCTGCGAGAACCCGCGCCACAAGCAGCGTCAGGGCTGATTCAGCCCCGATGCACAGCCCGCAACCGCGGGTGACATTGCACCGCTCCCGACCGGAGAGATTCAGGCGGGCACCCTCGGACAACAGAGGCCGAGGACCGCGGCACCGCAAGGACACCGTCCCTGCAGCCGGACCGCGGAAAGCGATGCTCCAGACCTCTGAGAACTAAGGAGAACCGCCACAATGGCTCGTCTCGCAGGCGTCGATCTGCCCCGCGAAAAGCGGATCGAAATCGCCCTTACCTACATCTACGGCGTGGGCCGCACTCGTGCGCTCGCGACTCTCGAGGCCACCGAGATCTCGGGAGACATCCGGGTCAAGGACCTCACCGATGCGCAGCTCGTCCAGCTGCGTGACTACATCGAGGGCAACTACAAGGTGGAGGGTGACCTTCGCCGTGAGGTGGCCGCCGACATCCGCCGCAAGGTCGAGATCGGCAGCTACCAGGGTCTGCGTCACCGCCGGGGTCTGCCCGTGCACGGTCAGCGCACCAAGACGAACGCCCGCACCCGTAAGGGTCCGAAGCGCACCGTCGCCGGCAAGAAGAAGTAAGTAACCGAAGATCCTTCGGCGAATCATCTCGCCCCTGGCTCAGACCAACACGGTTCAGACCACCTCGTTAGAGACCTAGCAGGAGAAGCTCAATGCCCCCAAAGACTCGTGCGACGGCCGCCCGCAAGCCGCGTCGCAAGGACAAGAAGAACATCACCTCGGGCCAAGCCCACATCAAGTCGACGTTCAACAACACCATCGTCTCCATCACCGATCCCAGCGGCGCAGTGCTGTCCTGGTCCTCGGCCGGTGAGATGGGTTTCAAGGGTTCGCGCAAGTCGACCCCTTACGCCGCTCAGATGGCCGCCGAGGCCGCTGCCAAGCGCGCCCAGGAACACGGTGTCCGCAAGGTTGACGTCTTCGTGAAGGGCCCGGGTTCGGGTCGCGAGACCGCGATTCGTTCGCTGCAGGCCACCGGCCTGGAGGTCGGCTCCATCCAGGACGTCACCCCCAGCGCCCACAACGGCTGCCGCCCGCCCAAGCGTCGTCGCGTTTGATCACTTGCACGCATCGCTGGTTGCCCCACCCAGGTAGGGGCGACCAGCGGTACGTGCATCACGCGGTTCGGGCCCGCCTGCCCCAACCCACACACTTGAGAGTGCTCCACCACCTGCGTGCGTCATATAGCGGAGGCACGCTGAAAGGAACCATCAGTGCTCATCGCACAGCGCCCCACCCTTTCCGAAGAGGTCGTGGCCGACAACCGCTCCCGGTTCTCCATCGAACCGCTCGAGCCGGGCTTCGGCTACACCCTCGGTAACTCTCTCCGTCGCACCCTGCTCTCCTCGATTCCCGGCGCTGCTGTCACCAGCATCCGGATCGACGGCGTGCTCCACGAGTTCTCGACCGTGGAAGGTGTCAAGGAGGACGTCACCGAACTCATCCTCAACATCAAGAAGCTCGCCGTCTCCTCGGAGGAGGACGAGCCGGTCGTGGCCTACCTGAACAAGCAGGGCCCGGCAGAGGTCACCGCGGCTGACATCCAGGTCCCCGCCGGTGTGGAGATCCACAACCCGGACCTGCACATCGCCACCCTGAACGCGAAGGGCAGCCTCGAACTCGAGCTGACCATCGAGCGCGGCCGCGGGTATGTGACCGCAGCCCAGAACAAGTCCGGCGACGCCGAGGTCGGCCGTATCCCGGTCGACTCGATCTACTCGCCGGTGCTCAAAGTGACCTTCCGCGTGGAGGCCACCCGTGTGGAGCAGCGGACCGACTTCGACCGCCTGATCCTGGACGTCGAGACCAAGGAAGCCATCTCGCCGCGTGACGCCGTCGCATCGGCCGGCACCACCCTGGTCGAGCTGTTCGGTCTGGCCCGCGAGCTGAACTCCGAGGCCGAAGGCATCGAAATCGGCCCGTCGCCGACCGACGCCGCGATGGCCGCCGACATGGCGCTGCCGATCGAGGACCTCGAGCTGACCGTGCGCTCCTACAACTGCCTCAAGCGCGAGGGCATCCACACCGTGGGTGAGCTCGTGACCCGCTCCGAGGCCGACCTGATGGACATCCGCAACTTCGGTGCCAAGTCCATCGACGAGGTCAAGGTCAAGCTCGTGGAGCTGGGCCTGGCCCTCAAGGACTCGCCCCCAGGTTTCGAGGCCGCCGCGCGTCCTGCGTCGATCGACGACGACAACCCGTTCGACGTCCAGCAGTAATCCTTACGACCTTCTTCTCCCGCCAAGGGGTCGCATCGACCGGGACGAACCGGGTCGAGGGCCTGAGCTGACGGGAAACACCCAGGAGACCAACCGATATGCCTACTCCCACGAAGGGCGCCCGCCTCGGCGGCAGCCCGGCACACGAGCGCCTCATGCTGCGCAACCTCTCGCAGCAGCTGTTCGAGCACAAGCGCATCACCACCACGGTGACCAAGGCCAAGCGTCTGCGTCCGCACGCCGAGCGCCTGATCACGGTCGCGAAGCGCGGTGACCTGGCCGCTCGTCGTCAGGTGCTCAAGCAGCTGACCGACAAGGCCGTGGTGCATGAGCTGTTCACCACGATCGCCTCCGCCATGGAGGACCGCCCGGGCGGCTACACCCGCATCACCAAGATCGGCAACCGCAAGGGCGACAACGCTCCCATGGCCGTGATCGAACTGGTCATGGAGCCGGTCGCCACCAAGGCCACCGTCGCCGAGGCCGAGGCCGCCACCAAAGCCCAGGCCCCCAAGGCCGCAGCCGAAGAGACCCCGGCTCCCGCGGCCGACGTCGTGAGCGATCCCTCGGCATCCCTGGCCGAGGAGGGCGGCACAGCTGCCGTCGATCTCTCCGAGGAGACCCCGGCGGCCGTTGCACCGGCAACCGCAGGTGACACCGATGCCCAGGTCGAGACCCAGCCCGCCGAGGGCGCGGTCGAGGCCGACGAGTACGCCGGTTCCGCCAAGCCCCTCGAGTCCGGCGAGGCCCCCGAGGGCTTCACCATCAAGGGCAACAAGCAGTCCATGAAGTACCACGTGCCGGGCTCCCGTTGGTATGCGGGCACCAAGGCCGAGGTCTGGTTCGACACCAAGGCCAACGCTGAGGCTGCGGGTTACTCGCCCGCCGGCGGTGCTGCCGCCCAGAAGATGGACGGTGAGTGATCACTGCCTGAGGGCATGAGCGATCACCATTGACCGTGGCCCCCGGATCATCACGATCCGGGGGCCACGGTCCTATCCTGGTCTCCGAACCCGCAGCCGGCGCCGCCGCGCGCCCAGACACCATCCCCTGTCAGAAAGCACCCTTCCCCGTGCCTGAAAGCAACACGTCCCAGCCCTGTCCATCGCCCGGGACGGAGCGTCCCGGTCCCGATCAATCGGAACCCCGCCCCGTCCGCGTCCGCGTGGATCTCGGGTACGACGGCGGCCCCTTCGACGGGTGGGCCCGGCAACCCGGGCGCGAGACTGTACAGGGCAGCATCGAGGCCGCCCTGTCCATGCTGGTGCGGCGGCAGGTCCGGACGGTGGTCGCGGGACGAACCGATGCCGGGGTCCACGCCCGCGGCCAGGTCCTGCACTTCGACGTCACCGACCAGGAGTGGAGCCATTTGCGCGGCAACCGTGGGGAGGACGCCGCGGAGGTGATCATGCGCCGTGCCGCCGGGGTGTTGTCGCGGGTGTTGGGTTCCGAGCGGCGCCAACGCGGACTGCCCGAGGCTCCCGGGGCGATCGTGATCACGGACGTCCGACGGGCGGTGGAAGGATTCGACGCCAGGTTCTCGGCCGTGGCCAGGCGCTACACGTACCGGATCCAGGACGGATCCAGCGCGCACGACCCCCTGAGCCGGAACTCCACGTGGTGGCTGCGCGAGTCCCTGGATGTCGACGCCATGAACGCGGCGGTGCAGCCCCTGCCGGGCCTGCACGACTTCCTGAGCTTCTGCCGCCCCAGGGCCGGGGCCACGACGGTGCGTGACATCAGGGCCGTCCACGTGGAACGCGTGGCGCCGGGGGCAATCGAACTCCACATCGAGGCGGATGCCTTCTGTCACAACATGGTGCGTTCCATCGTGGGCGCGGCCGTACGCGTGGGAAAGGGGGAGCGCCCCGTGGAATGGGTCGGTCAACGCCTTGAGGAACGGGCCCGGTCCTCCGACATGCTGCTGGCACCACCGCAAGGATTGGTGCTGGAACAGGTCATGTACCCGGAGGACTGCGAGTTGGCTGCCCGCGCCGAGCAGACCCGGGCGCGACGCAGCGAAGTGAAGGCCTGACCGGCCCAACGGATCACTAAATTTCGGTACACAAATGTGAGATTCCACCCGGTGGCCCGCCCCGGGTGGAATCGCCAACGCATCTCCGGTATCTTTGACTGCTGTTGTGCATGTCCCACCTCGGTTCACGTGTACCCTGATCCGCCGCCCAGTTGCAGGGCGCACGGCGGTCTGGTGCTCCGGGGCCTGTGGACCCGGATGCTGCTCGGCCCTCACCCGAGCCCCGGTCGAAGCACACAGGACCCGATCTGAGCCCGATCAGATCCATCGAACCGAAACGAAGGCAGATCAACGTGCGTACGTATACCCCGAAGCCCGGTGACGTCCAGCGTGACTGGTACGTCATCGACGCCAGCGACGTCGTCCTCGGTCGCCTGGCAAGCCACGCCGCAGTCTTGCTGCGCGGCAAGCACAAGGCAACCTTTGCTCCCCACGTGGACACGGGCGACTTCGTCATCATCGTCAACGCGGACAAGGTCGCCCTGACCGGCGACAAGCTGCGGAAGAAGATGGCCTACCGCCACTCGAACTACCCCGGCGGCCTGACCGCGACCTCCTATGCGGAGCTCCTGGAGAAGAACCCGGTGCGTGCCGTGGAGAAGGCCGTTCGCGGCATGCTCCCCAAGAACAAGCTTGCTGCCCAGCAGATGTCCAAGCTCAAGGTCTACGCGGGTCCCGAGCACCCGCACGCTGCGAACCAGCCCAAGACCTTCGAATTCAACCAGGTCGCCCAGTAATTCCGGGCCTTTCGAGATCGACTGAACGAGGAGACATCGTGGCTCAGAACACTGAAGAGAACTACGCCCCGGAGGGGGAGGAGCTGACCTCCTACACCTCCGAGTCCAGCGTCGGCACCGAGACCGCCGTGGCGACCGAGCGTCCCGCCCTGACCGTTCCCGGCCAGGCCACCGGCCGCCGCAAGGAAGCAGTCGCGCGTGTGCGCCTCATCCCGGGCTCAGGCAAGTGGACCATCAACGGTCGCACCCTGGAGAACTACTTCCCGAACAAGCTGCACCAGCAGGAGGTCAACGACCCCTTCAAGCTGCTGGAGCTGCAGGGCGCCTACGACGTCGTCGCGCGTATTGACGGCGGTGGCCCCTCCGGCCAGGCCGGTGCGCTGCGCCTGGGCGTGGCTCGCGCTCTGAACGAGATCGATGCCGAGCACAACCGCCCGGCACTCAAGAAGGCAGGCTTCTTGACTCGTGACGCCCGCATCATCGAGCGCAAGAAGGCAGGCCTCAAGAAGGCACGCAAGGCTCCCCAGTACTCCAAGCGCTGATCTGCGCCGCTGGTGTACGACGACGCCCCGTCGTCCACGGTTTCGTTCCGTAGACGGCGGGGCGTCGTCATGCCCGGGACATCCTGCTCCGGGCACTTACGATGTAGTTCAACAAGAAACGGTGTGCTCACCTGGGCGGTAATCTCCGGCCGGGGTCATGCCGAGGTCATGCCGAGGGGCACCGCGTACACCGCTGCGCCTGCCGCCCCGGCAAGGGGATGGACGATCGATGACACGAATTTTCGGGACCGACGGTGTTCGCGGCCTGGCGAACGAGCTGCTCACCGCCGACATGGCGTTGGACCTCGCGCAGGCTGCAGCCATCGTGCTGGGACACAATCACGCGGCGGAGGGACAACGCCCCCGTGCGGTCCTGGCGCGTGACGGACGCGCGTCCGGAGAGTTCCTGGGGGCAGCGGTGGCCGCGGGTCTCGCGGGCTCCGGTGTGGACGTCCACGACGCAGGTGTGGTGCCCACCCCCGCACTGGCCTACCTGGTGGGTGACATGGACGCCGATTTCGGCGTGATGATCTCCGCCTCCCACAACCCCGCTCCGGACAACGGCATCAAGTTCCTGGCCCACGGGGGCAAGAAGCTGCCTGACGCCGTCGAGGACAAGATCCAGGCACTCTACGAATCCCGCGACTTCCGACGCCCGACCGGTGCGGGCGTGGGTCGCATCTCCACCCTCACCGATGCTGAGGACCGCTACGTCCTGCACCTGGTGGGTGCCATCCCGCATCGGCTGGAAGGCATCAAGGTGGTCCTGGACTGCGCCCACGGAGCCGCCGCAGGGGTGTCACCGGATGCCTTCCACGACGCGGGAGCCGAACTGGTCAAGATCATCGGCTCCGAACCGGACGGACTGAACATCAACGACGGCGTGGGTTCAACCCACTTGGGTCCGCTCAAAGCGGCGGTGGTCGAGTACGGTGCCGATCTGGGTATTGCACACGACGGTGATGCCGACCGCTGCCTGGCCGTGGACGCGGAAGGCAACGAAATCGACGGCGACCAGATCATGGGGATCCTGGCGTTGTCCATGCACGAACGTGGACGGCTCGAGAAGGACACCCTGGTGGTCACCGTCATGTCCAACCTGGGACTCAAGTTGGCCCTGCGGGAGCGCGGGTTGGAGATTCGTGAGACCAAGGTGGGGGACCGCTACGTCCTGGAAGCCATGACCGAGGAGAACTACAACCTGGGTGGCGAGCAGTCAGGGCACGTGATCATGTCCGACTGGGCCACCACGGGCGACGGTCTGTTGACCGGTCTGATGTTGGCTTCTCGGGTCGCGGAGACGGGCCTCCCGCTCTCCGAACTGGGCAAGGTCATGACCCGGTTGCCGCAGATCCTGATCAACGTCAAGGGCGTGGACCGCTCGGCCACCGCCACGGACACGGGGCTGGCCCAGGCCGTCGCCGCGGCCGAAGGGCGTCTGGGGGAGACCGGCCGGGTTCTGCTCCGAGCCTCGGGCACCGAACCGGTCGTGCGTGTCATGGTCGAAGCCGCCACGGAGGAACAGGCGCGCGAGGAGGCGGAGTTCCTGGCCGGGGTGGTGGCGGACCGGCTCGCGCTGTGAGCGCCGCGTCGTCGTGAACGGCGGCCGGAACGCGGGCTGAAACCCGCGGGAATACGAAGAGGCCCTGCATCTCGGTGAGATGCAGGGCCTCTTCGAACGGAGGGTGAAAAGTGGATCAGGCGTTGGGATCCTTGTCGGCCGCAGAGCCCGGCTTGGGGGTGCCGCCGCCGGCGAGCAGGTCGCGGATCTCGGTCAGCAGAGCGACGTCGGGTTCGACCTCTTCCTCGTCGGGGGCGATGCCGAGGCGCTTGTTGCGGGCCTCGATCATCTTGTTCATCGGCATGACGACCACGAAGTACAGGGCCGCAGCGATGATCAGGAAGTTGATGATGACGGTCAGCCAGGCGCCGAAGCG
The DNA here is from genome assembly GCF_011602805.1 of Kocuria sp. JC486. NCBI lineage: Bacteria > Bacillati > Actinomycetota > Actinomycetes > Micrococcales > Micrococcaceae > Kocuria > Kocuria sp. JC486. The sequence continues at coordinate 180,736 of NZ_JAAOZS010000004.1, forward strand.
CACGTAGTTCTCGCCGTCGCCGACCTGGAAGGCCAGGAACTGGTCGAAGCTCGGGAAACCGATGAGGCCCGAGATCAACGGCATGATGATGGAGTCCACCAGAGTGGTGATGACAGGTGCGAAGGCGCCGCCCATGATGACCGCAACGGCCAGGTCGACAACATTGCCCTTCATGATGAAATCTTTGAAACCCTGAAGCATGGGTCAAAGGGTAGCGGGGATTTGATGGGGGTTCCAGGATTTTATACAGGGTACGCCCGTGATTCCGAACACGATTCAGGACTCAAGAGATGTAGTCGGCGGCAGCCCCTGTGCCGTAGAACTCCTCCAGGGTTTTTGCCCCCGAGGCGTGGAACTGTTCTGCCTGGTCGCGCCCTATGTAGCGGAAGTGCCACGGTTCGTAGGCATAACCGGTGATGGATTCCTTGCCCTCCGGGAAACGCAGCACGAAACCGTATTCAAATGCATTGTCAGCAGCCCATTGGGCGGCCCGGGTCTTACTGAAACAGACTTGGAGGTCACATCCCGAGCCATCGGCAAGGTCCACCGCGAGCCCCGTCTGGTGTTCCGAATATCCGGGGCGTGCAGAAATGCGATCGGCAGTAACCTGACCATTTTGTTGAACCCAATGGTCATAGGTCGAAACCTGCGTGTCATAAGACCGGTAAGCGGAAGTCACCGACACTGTGATGTCCTCGGCGCGCATGTCCTCCAGCATGGTCTCCAGGGCTTCCGCGGCATCCCCTCGCAGTTGCTGGCCTTCGATCGCAACCAAGGGATCCGGCGTGTAGTCGGCGGGGTCCAGCGGGTTCTGCTTGTTCACGACGACGTCCAGCGAATCCGCCGTCGTGGTGTCCGCGTCCGCCGCGGCAGCTCCGGAGGGTGCGCTTGAGGCCGGTGCGCCCGCGCTCGTCGTCGTGGAGGCCGCGTCCGTGGGGGCCGATGATTCGGATGAGGTGCCGGTCCCGCATCCGACCAGCAGGAGCCCGGCCAGAGCGGCGGTCGAGACGACCCGAAACGTGTCAGCGCGCATGACGATCCTGTTCAGTTCTTGCGGACGAGCACGCGGCGGATGGAATGGTCGGAGGCCTTGGACAGAATCAGCTGGGCCCGACCGCGGGTGGGCCGGACGTTCTGCAGGAGATTGGGTTCGTTGATCCGCTTCCAGATGTCGGTGGCGGTGGCCACTGCCTCCTCATCCGACAAGCTCGCATAGCGGTGGAAGTAGGAGGCGGGGTCGGCGAAGGCACCCTGTCGGAGCGCCTGGAACCGCTCGATGTACCACCGCTCGATGTCCTGGGTGCGCGCATCGACGTAGATGCTGACGTCGAAGAAGTCGCTCAAAGCCAGGGAGGCACGGTCACCCGGGCCGATCTTGGCGGGGGCCAGGACATTGAGGCCCTCCACGATCACCACGTCCGGGCGGGTCACCACGACCTCTTCGCCCGGGACGATGTCGTAGGTGACGTGTGAATACTTGGGGGCCCGCACTTCGTCGGCCCCCGATTTGATCTCTGCCACGAACCTCAGCAGGGCGCGGCGGTCGTAGGATTCCGGGAATCCCTTGCGCTGCATGAGCCCGCGGCGTTCCAGCTCTGCGTTGGGGTGCAGGAAACCGTCCGTGGTCACCAATTGCACGCGGGGCGTGGACGGCCACCGCGCCATGAGTTCCCGCAGGAGGCGAGCCGTGGTCGACTTGCCGGCCGCCACCGAACCCGCAATGCCGATCACGAACGGTGTACGGGCGTGCTCCTGACCCAGGAACTCGTTGGTCGACGTGTTCAGGGACGTGGCAGCGGCGTCGTAGAGAGTGAGCAAGCGGGACAACGGCAGATAGACCTCGCGGACCTCTTCGACGTCCAAGTGGTCGCCGAGGCCTCGCAAGGACTCGATTTCGTCTCCGGCAAGCGGGACGTCTATCTCCGTCGACAGACGGGACCACGTGTGCCGATCCAGTTCCACGAACGGCGACGCGCGGTGTGCCCCTGGCGTTGTGCTCATCGCAGGACAGTGTAGGACAGCACGGTTCGTTGCCGTTGTCCTGGCAGTCCTTCTGGAGAGTTCTCTTGGTAGTTTCGCGGCGCCCACGGCAGTTCGTTGCCGTGAGTGTGCTACGGGTGCATCGGGACGTGAGACTATTCCCTTGCACATCCACGGTGAGCCCGTCCACGACCGCGCTGCAGCGGCCGTTCGGACCTGCCGGTGCCGGGGTGGGGGGCACCCTCCAAGACGTCGTCCTCCCCGATCATCACCACCCTTAGTCCGCCGGGGTGACGAGGAACAGCCAGGTCTTTCGAGGCAGTTGTGGTTCCTGAAGTCCCCAGCGCCTGAACGATCCGAAGAGGGACGTCTTGAGCACAGCAACCACTTCCGCCGCCGAGGCGGGGACGGTACAGAAGAAGGGCGGACTGCGCGTTGCCGTGCAGAAGTTCGGCACCTTCCTGTCCTCCATGATCATGCCGAACATCGCGGCATTCATCGCCTGGGGCCTGATCACCGCGCTGTTCATTCCGGACGGGTTCTTCCCGAACGAAAAGATCGCAACCATGGTCAGCGCCATGGTCATCTACCTGCTCCCGCTGCTGATCGCTTACACCGGTGGCAAGCTCGTCTACGACGTCCGCGGCGGCGTGGTCGGTGCCATAGCAACGATGGGCGTCATCATGGGCACCTCATCCCCGGTGTTTATCGGTGAGGACGGCGCAGCCGCACCCATGTTCCTTGGGGCCATGATCATGGGTCCGTTGGCAGCGTGGTGCATGAAGAAGCTCGACTCCCTGTGGGATGGCAAGATTCGCCCGGGCTTCGAGATGCTGGTCAACAACTTCTCGGCCGGGATCTTCGCGGCCATCGCCGCGATCGGCTCCATGTTCCTGTTGACCCCGGTCATGAACCTGTTCACCCAGGTGGCAGGTGCCATTGTGGAGTTCCTGGTCAACACCGGGTTGCTGCCCTTGACCTCTCTGATCATCGAACCGGCCAAGGTCCTGTTCCTCAACAATGCGATCAACCACGGCCTCATCACTCCGCTGGGTTCTGCCGAGTCCCTCGAACAGGGCAAGTCGATTCTGTTCCTGCTCGAAGCTAACCCCGGCCCCGGTCTGGGCATCCTGCTGGCCTACATGGTCTTCGGTCGCGGGACCGCCCGCGCCACGGCCCCCGGCGCGGCCATCATCCACTTCGTGGGCGGTATCCACGAGATCTACTTCCCGTATGTGCTCATGAAGCCGCAGCTGATCCTCGCAGCGATCGCCGGTGGCATGTCCGGCATCGCCGTGTTCCAGATCTTCCACGTCGGGCTGCGTGCGCCGGCCGCCCCCGGCTCCATCATCGCAATTCTGGCCCAGACGGCATCGGATTCCTACGTGGGCGTCATCCTGGGCGTCCTCGCAGCGGCTGCCGTCTCATTCGCCGTCGCCTCCGTGATCCTCAAGCTCTCCAAGCAGACCGAGGACAGCCTGGCCGAGGCCACCGCCAAGATGGAAGGCATGAAGGGCAAGAAGTCCTCCGTGTCCTCCGCTCTGGCAGGCGGCGCGGCGGATGCCCAGAACACCATCTCCAAGATCGTGTTCGCCTGCGACGCCGGCATGGGGTCCTCCGCCATGGGTGCCTCCGTGCTGCGCAACAAGATCAAGGACGCCGGCTTCGGATCAGACGTCTCCGTGGTCAACTCCGCGATCAACAACCTCAAGGACGAATTCGACCTGGTGGTCGTCCACGAGGATCTGCTCCACCGCGCCGAGACCCCGACGCCCTCGGCCATGCACGTGGCCGTGGACAACTTCATGGGCTCCCCGCGCTACGACGAAATCGTGGAACTGATCCGCGAGCAGCGCGACGGCGGTTCGGCGCAGGGCGCCGAGACCTCCGTGCCCGTCGCAGCAGCTGCCGGTGCGGGTACGGGCGCGGCAGCCGGTTCGGCAGGTGGGGCCGCCGCAGCTGCCCCCGAGCGCGAGGAGGCGCCGTCGTCGGCGAACGCGGCTCCGGTCGATGGCGGCAAGCAGATCCTGTCCACGGACTCGATCAAGCTCGGTGCCAGCGCAGAATCGCGCGCCGCGGCGATCGACCAGGCGGGCAACCTGCTGGTGGACACCGGTGCCGTGGACCGCGCCTACGTGGAGGCCATGCACGAACGTGAGTCCTCCGTCTCCACCTTCATGGGCAACGGCCTGGCCATCCCGCACGGGACCAATGAGGCGAAATCCGCAATCCACGATTCGGCCATGTCCTTCATCCGCTACGACCGTCCGGTCGACTGGGGAGGCCAGGAGGTCAAGTACGTGATCGGCATTGCCGGTGCGGACGGACAGCACCTGGGCCTCCTGGCAAAGATCGCCAAGATCTTCTCCAAGAAGGAATCCCTTGCTCAACTGGAGGCTGCACAGACTCCCGAGGAGATCCTCGAGATCTTTGGAAAGGTCAACGGATGAAAGCCCTACATTTCGGCGCAGGCAACATCGGCCGCGGGTTCGTCGGTGTCCTGCTCAACGAGGCGGGATACGAGCTGGTCTTCGCGGACGTCGCCGCCCCGCTCATCGACGCCTTGAACGCCCAGGAGACCTACACGGTCCACGAGGTCGGCGCGCAGCCGCGGGACATCGAGATCACCGGGTTCTCCGGGGTCAACTCGGCCGAGGACACCGATGGTTTGCTCGAGCAGATCAAGACCGCCGACGTCATCACCACCGCGGTGGGCCCGACCGTTCTCAAGATCATCGCCCCCACCCTGGCCGAGGGTCTCAAGGCGCGAGCCGAGGTCGGCGGTTCCAAGGTGGCCGTGATGGCGTGCGAGAACGCGATCAACGCGACCGACGGTCTGGCCGAGTCCATCCGGGAGACCTACCCGGAGGTCGACGGGATCGCGGTGTTCGCCAACACCGCGGTGGATCGCATCGTCCCCAACCAGGCGCCCGGACAGGGTCTGGACGTCACGGTGGAGAACTACTACGAGTGGGCCGTGGAATCCACGCCGTTCGGTGACGACGTCCCCGAGATCCCGGGTGTCACCTGGGTCGAGGACCTTGCTCCGTACATCACCCGCAAGTTGTTCACGGTCAACACCGGCCACGCGGCCACCGCGTACTTCGGCTACCAGGCCGGGATCTCCAAGATCTCGGATGCGCTGGAGAACTCCGAGGTGCACGCCAAGGTCGAAGCCGTGTTGGGGGAGACCAAGGCCCTGCTGGTCGAGAAGTTCGGCTTCGAACCCGAGGTCCAGCAGGCCTACGTGGACAAGATCCTCACGCGATTTGCCAACCCGCACCTGCCGGACACGGTGGACCGTGTGGGCCGGGCTCCGTTGCGCAAGCTCTCGCGCAACGAGCGGTTCATCGGCCCGGCGGCCGAGCTGGCCGAGCGCGGCATGGATGCGTCCGCATTGGTTTCAGCCGTTGCAGCAATCCTCGGTTTCGACGTCGCCGAAGACGCCGAGGCGCAGGAATTGCAGTCCAAGCTCGCCGCGGCCAAGGACGATCGCGCCGCGACCGACGCCCTGGTGACGGAACTGACCGGGATCGACCCGGCCCACCCGTTGTTCGGCTCGCTCAACGAGGTTTTCGGGGCTCGATGACTGGTCACTGAGACGCGCGACAGCCCCCGGCCTTCACCTGCTGGCCGGGGGCTGTTTGCTTGCATGACGTTGCCGCGGCAACCACCAGTGGATTCGGCAGCGGGAATCCACTGCGGAGGCGGCGTGGCTGGTGTGACGTCCGTACACCTGTGGTCAGCCCGGATACCGCCACTTGCTTGGGATAGGCTGACCGCATGTGTGGAATCGTTGGATATGTGGGTCTGCCTGAAACGCCGGACCGTGAACTTTTCGCCCTGGACTACGTCCTGGAGGGGCTGCGTCGCCTCGAGTACCGCGGGTACGACTCCGCCGGTGTCGCCGTCGTCGCCGACGGGAAGGTCGACTTCCGGAAGAAGGCAGGCAAGGTCTCGAGCCTCGACGTCGAGCTCGAAGTCAGCCCACTTCCCGATGCCGCCCTGGGCATCGGACACACACGCTGGGCCACCCACGGCGGCCCGACCGACGCCAACGCCCACCCGCACGTCTTGGACAACGGTCGACTGGCCGTGGTGCACAACGGCATCATCGAGAACTTTTCAGAACTCAAGAACGAGCTGGCCGCCAAGGGCTACTCGTTCGTCTCCGAGACCGACACCGAGGTCGCAGCCACCCTGCTCGGCGATTACTACAACAAGGACGCCGGCCGCGACCTGAGCAAGGCCATGCAGCTGGCCACCCAGCGGTTGGAGGGTGCCTTCACGCTCCTGGCCGTCCACGCGGACCATCCCGACCGGATCGTGGCCGCCCGCTACAACTCCCCGCTGGTGATCGGTCTGGGCAAGGACGAGAACTTCTTGGGTTCGGACGTCTCCGGATTCATCCAGCACACCAAGAGCGCCGTGGAGATGGACAACAACCAGATCGTGACCATCACGGCCACGGACTACTCCATCACCGATTTCGAAGGCAACCCGGTCGAGGGTAAGCCGTTCGAGGTCACCTGGGACGCGGCCGCCGCGGAAAAGGGCGGCTTCAACTCCTTCATGGAGAAGGAGATCCATGACCAGCCCTCGGCCGTCCACGACACCCTCCTGGGGCGCCTGGACGAAACCGGGCAGCTGACTCTCGACGAACTGCGCATTGACGAGTCGCTGCTGCGCTCGGTCGACAAGATTGTGGTCATCGCCTGCGGTACCGCCGCCTACGCGGGACACGTGGCCCGCTACGCGATCGAACACTGGTGCCGGATCCCCACCGAGGTCGAGCTGGCCCACGAGTTCCGCTACCGCGACCCGATCGTCAACGAAAAGACGCTCGTGGTGGCGCTGTCCCAGTCCGGCGAGACCATGGACACCCTCATGGCCATCCGGCACGCCCGCGAACAGGGCGCCAAGGTCATCGCGATCTGCAACACTAACGGGTCCTCGATTCCGCGTGAGTCGGACGCCAACCTCTACACCCACGCGGGTCCGGAGATCGCCGTCGCCTCCACCAAGGCGTTCCTGGCCCAGATCACCGCCGCCTACCTCCTGGGCCTGTACCTGGCCCAGCTGCGCGGCAACATGTACGCCGACGAGATCGGTGAGGTTCTGCGCGAACTGCAGGCCATGCCGGAGAAGATCCAGACCGTGATCGACGGCGCCGATGCGATCAAGGCCATGGGCACCGGAATGGGCGAGACCGAGTCGGTCCTGTTCCTAGGCCGTCACGTGGGCTTCCCCGTGGCACTCGAAGGCGCGCTCAAGCTCAAGGAGATCGCCTACATCCACGCGGAGGGCTTTGCCGCCGGTGAGCTCAAGCACGGGCCGATTGCCCTGATCGAACCCGGACAGAAGGTCTTCGTGATCGCCCCGTCCCCGCGCGGCCGCAACTCGCTGCACTCCAAGGTGGTCTCCAACATCCAGGAGATCCGCGCCCGCGGTGCAGAGACGATCGTGATCGCCGAAGAGGGCGACGAGGCCGTGGAGGCCTACGCCAACCACGTCATCCGTGTCCCGCAGTCGCCCACGCTGCTGCAGCCCCTGCTGTCCACGGTCCCGCTGCAGATCTTCGCCTGCGCCATGGCTGAGGCCAAGGGTTACGACGTCGACCAGCCGCGAAACCTGGCGAAGTCCGTGACCGTCGAGTGATCTGCGACTGACCCCGTCGCCCATGCGGTCAGGGTGGCTGCCTCAGGCGGTACCCTGGCCGCATGATCATTGGTACCGGAATCGACGTCGTGGACACCGAGCGTTTCGCCCGTCAGCTCGAACGAACTCCGCGTCTTCGTGAACGGTTGTTCGTACCGGCGGAGCGTGAACTGCCGGTGCAGTCGCTCGCGGCGCGTTTTGCCGCCAAGGAGGCCGCCGCCAAGGCACTCAAGGCGCCGCCGGGGATGATCTGGCAGCACTGCTGGGTGGAGAAGACCGAGTGGGGAGCGCCCGTGCTGCGGACCGAAGGAACGGTGGCGGCCGAAGCGGCCAAGCAGGGCATCGACCGCTGGCATCTGTCCATGTCGCACGACGGCGGGATGGCCATGGCCTACGTCGTCGCGGAGGGATTCCCGGTCGACGCGATCCCCGGCAACGAACTTTCCGCGGTTCCCACGGCATGATCCCCGCCTGGACCGGAACCACCGTCCGCGACGTCGAACGCCCGTTCCTGGACGCGGGTGACGGTGACCTGTTGATGGCCCGGGCCGCCCACGGACTGGCCTTGGCCTGCGTCCGGGTGCTGCGTGCCGAGCGTGGCCGTGTGACCGGTGCTCGTGTGGTGGTGCTCGCGGGGACCGGTAACAACGGCGGTGACGCCCTCTGGGCCGCCGCCGAACTGCGACGACGCGGCGCGGCCGTGCAGGTGATCGCCGCCGGGGATCGCCTGCACCCTGCGGGCCACGAAGCGTTGCGGGCTGCCGGCGGATCCGTCGAAACACTGGCCGATCTGGGTACTGACGCCGCGACCGACCGGTGTCTCGCGGCCGATCTGCTCCTCGACGGTCTGCTGGGCACCGGCGCCACCGGAGGCCTGCGCGGGCAGGCGGGGGAGCTTGTCGAGCGCGTGAACCGGGAACTGGACGCGGCGACCGACGACGGGGGACAAGGTCCCGTGGTCGTGGCCGTCGATCTTCCCTCGGGAGTGGAAGCCGATACCGGCGCGAGCCCGGGACCGGTTCTCGCCGCAGCCAGAACGGTCACCTTCGGCGGAACCAAGGCCGCCCACGTCCTGCCCCCGGGGCGAGGACTGAGCGGGGAGGTCGAACTCGTGACCATCGGGATCGAAGACTCCCTGCCCTGCCCCGCCGTCGTGGCGCTGGAGGACGGGGACCTGGATATCCTGTGGCCGCGGCCCGTAACCGAGGACCACAAGTACACGCGCGGAGTGGTGGGGGTCGTCGCGGGCAGCCCCGAGTACCCGGGGGCCGCGGTGCTGTGCACGCGCTCCGCGGTGGCGGCCGGTGCCGGGATGGTCCGCTACCTGGGCGACGAACACACGCGCACCCTGGTGACGTTGACCACCCCCGAGGTGGTCTCGAGCGCGGACTCACCGGACGGGGTCCACGTCCAGTCGTGGGTTGCCGGCCCGGGCGCCGTCGACGACGAACAGCGTCGACGCCTCGAGCAGATCCTGACCGCGCCCGAACCGTCGGTTCTGGACGCCGGGGCGATTGCGGCCGTCGGGCAGCACCTGGGGGACGCCCGTCTCAGTGCGCACCAGGTGCTCACCCCGCACGCGGGGGAGCTGGTCGACCTGCTCACCTGGTGCCAAGCCTGGGGGCTGGCCGCGGAGGTACCTGAACGTTGCGAGGTCGAGGACGCACCGGGCCGCTGGGCCAAGGTTGCGGCTGATGCCACCGGTGCAACGGTCCTGCTCAAAGGGGCCGTGACGGTCGTGGCCGGCCCGAGGGCGGAGACGATTCTGACCGTTGGCAACAGCAGCCCGTGGCTGGCCGCGGCCGGTTCCGGGGATTGCCTGGCCGGAATCATGGGCGCTGTGCTGGCCAACGTGGCGGGCCGACCCGAGGCCTTCGACCGCCGGGTTCGCCGCTGGCTCGCCGACGCGCCGCTGGCCGAAACGGCCCGCAATGCTCTCCGGGAAAGGTTCAAGGGCGAGGGCCGCTGGGCCTTGGTCGTGGCCTTGGCCGCGACCCTCCAGGCCCGTGCGTCATGGATCGACGGCGACGGCCCGGGCGCGAGCACACCGGAGCGGATCCGCCGTGCCCTGACCGCGAACGTGACTATTCCCTCGGCATAATTCAGGATGCTTACTTCCGGCGTGGGGGCGCGCTACGAGTAAGCTCGAATTGATTGCTGCCTGCCGCCAGGCGAGCAGTGCCTTTCTCGATCAGCTTTCCCGATGACAGGAGAACCAACACGTGACCGAAGTGTGGCCAGGGAACCCGTACCCCCTCGGGGCGACGTACGACGGGACCGGAACCAACTTTGCGCTCTTCAGCGAGGTTGCCGACAGGGTCGAACTGTGCCTGTTCGACGATGAGGACAACGAGACCCGCATCGAACTGACCGCCGTGGACGGCTACGTCTGGCACTGCTTCCTGCCGGAGGTCCAGCCCGGGCAGCGCTACGGCTACCGGGTTCACGGCCCATGGGACCCCGCCAACGGAAACCGCTGCAACCCCGCCAAGCTCCTCCTGGACCCCTACGCGAAGGCCGTGGACGGCTTTGTCCGTGAGTGGGGCCAGCCCCTGTTCTCCTACAACTTCGGTGACGAGGACTCCTTCAACCAGGACGACTCGGCCGAGCTGATGATGAAGGGCGTGGTGATCAACCCCTACTTCGACTGGGAAGGGGATCGGCCACCCAAGAAGCAGTACCACAAGTCGGTGATCTACGAAGCCCACGTCAAGGGCCTCACCGAACAACACCCCGAGGTCCCCGAGAACCTGCGCGGGACCTACGCGGGCGTGGCCCACCCCGCGGTGATCTCGCACCTCAAGAAGCTGGGCATCACGGCCATCGAGCTCATGCCGGTCCACGAGTTCGTCCAGGACTCCACGCTCCAGGAGAAGGGGCTGCGCAACTACTGGGGATACAACACGATCTCCTTCTTCGCCCCCCACCACGACTACGCGTCATCGAGCACCTTGGGGGGGCAGGTCCAGGAGTTCAAGGCGATGGTCCGTGCCCTGCACCGGGCCGAGATCGAAGTCATCCTGGACGTGGTCTACAACCACACCGCCGAGGGCAACCACATGGGTCCCACCCTGTCCATGCGGGGGATCGACAACCGGGCGTACTACCGCACGGTCGAGGGCGACGCCAAGTACTACATGGACTACACGGGCACGGGGAACTCCCTGAACGTCCGACACCCGCACTCGCTGCAGCTCATCATGGACTCCCTGCGCTACTGGGTCACCGAGATGCACGTCGACGGGTTCCGTTTCGACCTGGCCTCCACCCTGGCGCGTGAGTTCTACGATGTCGACAAGCTCTCCACGTTCTTCGAACTGGTCCAGCAAGACCCGATCGTCTCCCAGGTCAAGCTGATCGCCGAGCCGTGGGACGTGGGCCCCGGTGGCTACCAGGTGGGTAACTTCCCTGCCCAGTGGACGGAGTGGAACGGCAAGTACCGCGACGTCTTGCGTGACTTCTGGCGCGGTGAGCCCTCCACTCTGGGGGAGTTCGCGTCCCGGATCACCGGTTCGGCGGACCTCTACGAGAACAGCGGCCGCCGCCCGTACGCGTCCATCAACTTCGTCACAGCACACGACGGTTTCACGCTGCGGGACCTGGTCTCCTACAACGAGAAGCACAACGACGCCAACGGTGAGGACGGCAACGACGGCGAGTCCCACAACCGATCCTGGAACTGCGGCGTCGAAGGTGCCACGGACGATCCCGAGGTGCTGGCTTGGCGTGCGCGCCAGCAGCGCAACTTCATCGCGACGCTCATGCTCTCCCAGGGCACACCCATGCTGTTGCACGGTGACGAACTGGGACGCACCCAGGGCGGCAACAACAACACCTACGCGCAGGACAACGAGATCTCCTGGATCAACTGGGAGAACGCGGACACCCCGCTCATGGAGTTCACCTCCGCGCTGATCCACCTGCGCCGCGACCACCCGACGTTCCGCCGCGGACAGTTCTTCGACGGGCGCCCGGTGGAGATGGGCGAGCTCGGCGAGGGTGACCCCATGCCGGACATCGTGTGGCTGGACAAGGACGGCACCCCGATGGCGCCGTCGGACTGGGACGAGCCTCTGGCCAGGACCCTTGGCATGTGGCTCAACGGTCACGGCATCGCGGGGGTCGACCGGCGTGGCCGTCCGATCACGGACGTGGACTTCATCGTCTGGTTCAACTCGTCCCCGGAGGACGTCGAGATCACGGTGCCCGCCGAGACCTACGGGGCCAAGTGGGAAGAACTGCTGGACACCGCCGGTGAACACGGCGACGGATCCGTGCTGGACCACTCCACCTCCTTCACGCTCAAGGCCAAGTCCGTGGTGGTCCTGCGGCAGTACGAGGAACCGGAAGAGGAACCGGACGTGTCCGTCGCCGCCTCCGTGGCCGCGTACTCCGCCCAGGCACAGCCCGACGACTGACCACGGTGGGTCGGCCCACGGGTCGACCCACCGCACGCCCACACCCGACAGGAGATTGCCCGACCGTGCGTACTCCCGCCTCGACCTACCGACTGCAGATCACCGAGAACTTCGACCTTGACGACGCGGCCGCTCAGATCGAGCACCTGCGCACCTTGGGGATCGACTGGCTCTACCTCTCACCCGTCCTACGGGCCACGAAGGGGTCGACGCACGGGTACGACGTCGTGGACCCGACCCTGGTGGACCCGGACCGAGGCGGCAAGGAGGCCTTCGACCGGCTGTGCCGGGCCGCGCACGACGCCGGGATGGGCGTGCTCGTGGACGTTGTTCCCAACCACCAGGGTGTCGCCGAACCGCGGCAGAACCCGTGGTGGTGGGATCTGCTCCGGCAGGGCCAGGCCTCACCTCACGCCGAGGCCTTCGACGTGGACTGGGAAGCCTTCGACGGCAAGCTCATGATTCCCGTCCTGGGCGACGACACCGACGACGACGGCGCAACGGCCGCCGGGCAGTCGGAGAAGGCGCTCGCCGATCTGACGTTGCGGGTGGAGGACGGGGAGCCCGTCCTGGCCTACTGGGACAACGTCTATCCGCTGGCCGAGGGGACGTACACCCTGGACACGGCCGGTCAGATCGCGGATTCTCCGGCCGAGGTTCACGACCGCCAGCACTACCGGCTGGTCAACTGGCGTACGGGTGACCGGGGGCTGAACTACCGCCGGTTCTTCACCGTGACCACCCTGGCCGGTGTGCGGGTCGAGAATCCCGATGCGTTGCGGGAGTCCCACACCGAGATCAAGCGGTGGTTCGACGAGGAACTCGTGGACGGCCTGCGCATCGATCATCCCGACGGGCTGCGCGACCCCGGGCGCTACTTCACCGACCTCCAGGAGCTGACCGGCGGGGCGTACGTGCTGATCGAAAAGATCCTGGAACCCGGGGAGAAGCTGCCACACGAATGGCTGGAAACCGGCGCCACGGCGGGCACCACCGGGTACGACGCCTTGGGCACGGTGGACCGGCTCTTCGTCGACCCCGCTGGCGCCTATCCGCTGACCACGCTGGACGCGGCCTTGCGACAGGGTTCGACCGCCCAGGGCACCCAGGAGGGCAACTGGCCCCGCATGATCCACGGGACCAAGCGCGCCGTCGTGGACGGAGCCCTGCACGCCGAGGTCGAGCGACTGGCCCGGGAAGCCGAGACGGAACCCGCGCTGTCCGCTTTCTCCCACGGCCGCCTGGTGGATGCCTTGAGCGAAATCCTCGCGAACTTCGAGGTCTACCGGACCTACCTGCCCGAGGGCGTGGAGCACCTGGAATCCGCTCTGCGCCGCGCGAGCGCTGCCCGACCTGACGTGGCCGAGGTCATCGAGGCGCTCGGCCCGATCCTGGGGGTGGGGACCGCAGAGAGCGATCTGACCCCCGTGGCCCGGCGGTTCCAGCAGACCTCCGGCATGGTCATGGCCAAGGGTGTGGAGGACGCGGCCTTCTACCGCTATTCCCGGTTGACCTCCTTGACCGAGGTCGGTGGCGACCCGTCGGTGTTCGCCGTCGAACCCGATCAGGCGCACGCGGAATTCGAACGGCGCCAGCGCGAGGAACCGCTCGCGATGACCACCCTGTCCACGCACGACACCAAACGCTCCGAGTCCGTCCGGGCCCGGATCAGCGTCCTGGCCGAAGCCGCCAAGGACTGGGCGTCCACCGTCTCTTACGTCGAGAAGCAGGCCGCCGCCGCCGGGATCGGACCCCTGGCGGACCGCACGCTCGTGAACCTGGTGCTCCAGGCCATGCTCGGGGCATGGCCGATCAAGCGCGACCGCGCCGTCGAGTACGCACTCAAGGCCGCCCGCGAGGCGCAGACCGCGACGGCGTGGGTGGACGGCTCTGCGGAGTTCGAGGAGGAGCTCACCCGGTTCGTCGACGTCGTGCTCACGGAACCGTCCGTGCGTGGCGCCTTCGAGGGATTCGTGCGCCGGGTCGAACAGGCCGGTTACGTCAATGCCCTCGGCCAGAAACTCGTCCAGCTGACCATGCCCGGAGTCCCGGACGTGTACCAGGGGTCCGAGCAGTGGGCACCCGCCCTGGTGGACCCGGACAACCGGCGGCCCGTGGACCACGCACAGATCGCCCAGCGGCTGGCCGAGCTGGACAAGCGTCGCGACGATCCGGCAGTGCCGCGGGTCCACTCCGTCCCCGCTCTGGACGACACGGGTGACGCCAAGTTGCTGTTGACCTCCCGGGCCCTGCGCCTGCGGCGCGATCATGCCGATCTGTTCACGGGCTACACGCCGTTGACCGCCACCGGTTCCGCCGCCGAACACCTCTTCGCCTTCGACCGCGGCGGGGCCGTCCCCGTGGCCACCCGCCTGCCGCTGGGACTGGCCCGTGACGGCGGATGGGGCGACACCGTTCTGGAACTGCCCGCCTGCGCGTGGGTGGACGAACTCACCGGCGGACGGTTCGAAGGCACGGTCCGGGTCTCCGAACTCCTGGACCTGTTGCCGGTGGCACTGCTCCGCCGCGCCTGAGTGCGGCTGCGCCGACCTTCTCGCCGGGCCACCCGTACCGGATCCCCTCTACACCACGATCTTGAAAGCCTGATGATGAGCATTCCCAACACCGCCCGACCGGACAACGGCCGCGCCCATCTGGATCGCTTCGACCTCTTCGCCCCGCACGCGGCCGGCGTCGTCGTTCGGATCGATGGGGAGGAACTGGACATGGTCCCGGCCGAGACCCTCCCGGATCACCAGCCTCGCGGACTGGACCCCTCGCCGCGCTACACGCGGACCGAACGGGGCACGGCCGGTTGGTGGACTCTGCCGGATTCCGCTGCTGCGTCCGTCCCGTCCAGCACGGTCCGCTACGGCTACCTGCTGACCAAGACCAAGGACGAGGGGACGGACAAGGAACAACACTTCACGTCGGAGGTCCTGCCCGACCCGCGTTCGCCCCGCCAGCCTCAAGGCGTGCACGACCTGTCCTGCACCTTCGACCCCACCGAGTTCGAGTGGGGTGACGGGGACTGGACCGGGCGCCCCCTGGAAGGGGCCATCCTCTACGAACTGCACATCGGGACGTTCACGGAGGAAGGCACCTTCGACGCCGCGATCCAGCACCTGGACGACCTGGCCGAACTGGGCGTGGACACGATCGAACTGCTCCCGGTCAACGGCTTCAACGGCACCCACAACTGGGGCTACGACGGCGTGGCCTGGTACACGGTCCAGGAGGAGTACGGCGGGCCAGCCGGGTACCAGCGGTTCGTGGACGCCTGCCACTCACGCGGAATGGCCGTGGTGCAGGACGTGGTCTACAACCACCTGGGGCCCTCCGGGAACTACCTCCCGCAGTTCCTGGAGATCTTCACCGCCGGGAACTCGTCCTGGGGCGACCAGATCAACCTGGACGACTGGGGCTCCGACGGCGTGCGGGACCTGATCCTGGACAACGTGCGGATGTGGGTGGAGGACTACCACGTGGACGGCTTCCGCGTGGACGCCGTGCACGCGCTCAAGGACGAACGGGCCGTGCACATCCTGCAGGAGATGTCCCAGGTCGCCCACGAGACGGCCGCCCGGGCCGGGCGTTCGACGTACCTGATCGCGGAGTCCGACAAGAACGACCCCCGCATGATCCAACCCGTGGACCGGAACGGTCTGGGGATGGACGCGCAGTGGCTCGACGACTGGCATCACGCGGCGCACTGGGCGCTCACGGGCGAGGAACAGGGCTACTACGAGGACTTCGCGGGCCTGCACACGCTGGCCAAGAGCTACACGGCCGGTTACTACCACGACGGCACGTTCTCGACCTTCCGCGGGCGCTCCCACGGTCAGCCCGTGGACCCCGAGCACAACCGCCCCTGGCAGTTCGTCAGCTACATCATGAATCACGACCAGGTGGGCAACCGCGCTGCCGGTGACCGGTTCTCCCAGTACCTGACCGTGGACCAGCAGGTACTGGCCGCCGCGGTGCTGCTGACCCAGCCGTTCACCCCGATGGTGTTCATGGGGGAGGAGTGGGGTGCGTCCACCCCGTGGCCGTTCTTCACCTCCCACCCGGAGCCGGAACTCGCGGAGGCCGTGCGCACCGGACGCATCGGCGAATTCGCACGCATGGGCTGGAAGGAATCGGAGATCGCCGACCCGCAGGACCCGGAGACCTTCAGCTCCGCCGTGCTCAAGCACGACGAGCGCAACGGCGGCGGCCACGCCCGGGTCCACACCGCCTACCGGGAACTGATCGCCGTCCGGCGCTCGACCCCCGAGCTGACCGAGCAGGACTTCCGCTCGATCCGGGTCAGCGTGGACGAGGCCGCCAAGACCCTGGTGCTCTACCGGGGTGACCTGGCCCGACTCGAGGACGGCGAACCGCGTGAGGCAGTCAGCGGCGTGGCCGTGGCGTTCAACTTCGGCGACACCCCGACGTCCGTGGCAGTTGAACTGCCCACGTCGGCGCAGATGCTGTGGGCCGCCGCCCCGGTGCAGATGGCGCCCGGGGAGCTGGGTGGCGCCGTCGTCGAACTGCCCGCCTACGGAGCCGCAGTCCTGCGGGTCTGAACCGCCTCTCGACGGATCGGAGCCCGCGCGCCCCAAGGGGTGTGCGGGCTCTGTTCTGCGGTCGGGTTCTGCAGTCACGGGTGCGACTCCGCTCACTGCTGTGAGGTGGAGCACATTTGATCCCCGAAAACCGTTGTATTTTTCAACGGTTATCCCTTAGCTTGTCGGTACCCGGGCGCAACTCCATGCCTGTCACCGAGAGGATCTGCCGTGCCCTCCACACCACGACGCATCACCACCACGCTGTTCGCCGCTGCGGCAGCGCTCATCCTCGCGGGCACTTCCGTGCCTGCCATGCCCGCAGCGGAAGCCACCGATGTCCCCGCGGGGGCCCAGCCCGGTGTCCTGCAGGACTGCGAGGCGCTGGCCGACTTCGCGTTCGAGAACACCGTGATCACCAGCGCCGAAACCGTGCCGAGCGGGGAACTCACCAACCGCGGTGAACCCATCGGCGAGCACTGCAAGGTCGCCGGCCACATGAACGAACGGGTCAGCCCGGTCGATCAGCAGACCTACCGCATCGGATTCGAAATGCGCCTGCCCAAGGACTGGAACGGACGCTACCTCTACCAGGCCAACGGCGGGCTCGACGGCACAGTGGTCCCCGCCCTGGGCACCGTGGGAGGCGGCGAGAGCGGACTCCAGATGGGGATGGCCGTCATCAGCTCCGACGCGGGCCACAGCTCCGCGCAGAACCCGACCTTCGGCGTCGACCCGCAGGCCCGGCTGGACTACGGCTACCAGGCCGTCGGTGCGCTGACGCCCATGGCCAAGTCACTGGTCGAAGCCGGGTACGGTCGCGGGCCGGACTACTCGTACATGACCGGCGGATCCAACGGCGGCCGTCACACCATGGTGGGAGCCTCCCGCTACGCCGATGAGTACGACGGCTTCCTGGCCGTGGCCCCGGGCTTCAACCTCCCGCAGGCTGCCGTGGCCCAGGTCTGGGGAGCCCAGCAGTGGGCCACCGTGGCCGACGGCACCGACCTGAAGACCGCGCTGACCCAGGACGAGCGTCAGGTGGTTGCCGATGCCATCCTGTCCCGCTGCGACCGACTCGACGGGCTCGAGGACGGCATGGTGCAGGCCTCAGAGCGGTGCCAGAAGGTCTTCCGCTTCGAACGCGACGTGCCAACCTGCGACGCCGAACGCGACGGCACCTGCCTGACCGCCGAGCAGAAGGACGTGGTGGCCAAGGTGTTCTCCGGGGCGGAGACCAGCACGGGGGAGTCGATCTACTCGTCCTTCCCCTATGACCCCGGACTGACACAGGCCGGGTGGGGGAACTGGAAGTTCGACGCCCCGCTGACCCGCGACTCCAGCGCCTACGGCTACATCTTCAGCACCCCGCCGGATGCCCCCGCACTGGAGACCCTGCCCGACTATGCCCTCAACCTGGACATCGACCAGGCGGCCCAGAGCATCTACCAGTCCGACGGGACCTACACCGAAAGCGCCATGGAGTTCATGACCCCGCCGGAGCTGGATCGTATGGATTCCCTCCAGGCCGAAGGTGGGAAGTTGATGGTCATCCACGGCGCTGCCGACGGCGTCTTCTCCGTCAATGACACGGCGTCCTGGTACGAGCGGCTGGACAAGGCCAACAAGAACAAGGCCGAGGACTTCGCCCGCTACTTCGAGGTTCCGGGCATGGGCCACGTCCGCGGCGGTGTGGCAACCGATCAGTACGACGCACTGGCCTCCCTGGTCGGCTGGGTCGAACAGGGATCCGCGCCCCAGCAGCTGACGGCCTGGGTGAACCCGGCCAACACCGAGCTGCCGGCGGACTGGTCCACCGAACGGTCCCGCCCGCTGTGCGTCTACCCCGCAACGGCTCGCTACCAGAGTGGGGACCCGGAGTCCGCCTCGAGCTTCCGCTGCACGGGGGACAAGCCGCAGAAGGCCGACCGCTGATCCCGGCTGCCGGTCCTGGGCCCTTGCCACGAGCACACGAACAAGTGGTGCCGTGAGGAGAACCCAGGACCGGCGCCTGGCGGCCACGGCCTGCGCGGGTGTGAAATGGAACCATGCTGATCTACGGAGAAGACACTCGCTGGACCCCGGCCGCCGACCGGTACGACAAGATGCCGTACCGGCGGCTGGGGCAGTCCGGCCTCAAACTGCCCGCGATCTCCCTCGGCCTGTGGCACAACTTCGGTGACGACAAGCCCCTGCAGTCGCAGAAGGAGATCCTGCGCCGGGCCTTCGACCTGGGTGTCACCCACTTCGACCTGGCGAACAACTACGGCCCTCCCAACGGGTCGGCCGAAGTCAATTTCGGGCGGATCCTGCGGGAGGACTTCGCGGGGCTGCGCCAGGAGCTGGTGATCTCATCCAAGGCCGGGTGGGACATGTGGCCGGGTCCCTACGGGTTCGGCGGTTCCCGCAAGTACCTGTTGGATTCGCTCGACCAGTCCCTGGAGCGCATGGGTCTGGACCGGGTGGACATCTTCTACCACCACCGCCCGGACCCGGAGACACCGCTCGAGGAAACCATGGGCGCGCTGGATCACATCGTGCGGTCGGGGGGAGCCGGCTACGTGGGGATTTCGTCCTACAGCGCCGATCTGACCGCGCGGGCGCAGCAGATCATGCGCGGTCTGGGGACACCCTTGATCATTCACCAGCCGTCGTACTCGATGCTTAACCGGTGGGTCGAGACGCCGTCGTCGAACTCCATGGGGCCCGCCCACGGGAAGAACCTGGTGCAGACGCTCACGGACCACGGGATGGGATCGATCGTGTTCACCCCGTTGGCCCAGGGGATGCTGACCGACAAGTACCTGGACGGTGTACCCGAGGACTCGCGCGCCGCGGCGTCGAAGTCCCTGAACCCCGAATGGCTGTCCGACCAGAACATCGAGCACATCCGTGGACTCAACGAGATTGCACAGGCCCGCGGACAATCCCTGGCCCAGATGGCGATCGCCTGGACCCTGCGGGAACAGGACGGCGGGCAGGTGACCTCCGCGTTGGTCGGGGCCTCCAAGGTGTCGCAGATCGAGGACTCCGTGGCGGCCGTCGAGAACCTGGAGTTCTCGGCCGAGGAACTGGCCCGCATCGACGAACTCGCCGTGGACGCGGGCGTCAACATCTGGTCGGCAGCAACGGAATCCACCGACTGACCCTCCGCTGAACCCTCGCGAAACTCGCGCATCACCCCCTGATGGGCGAGTCTCGCGAGGGTTCAGCGGCAGTGGAGGGCAGTTAGAGGCCCGCGCGGGCCAGGAGGTAGGCGGTCATCGGGGCGTAGGCGTTCGGGGGGACGTTGTCGTCCAGGGGCACGACGACGTCGATCACACCGCGCGCTTCACCCACGAACACCGCGGGGTCGTTGCAGTCGCCGACCGCGACGACCGAATACCCGCGGGTTCCCGCCGCGCCGGCCATGCCGTGATCCGTGACGACCAGATCGGGCAGCGGTGCGCTCGGATCAGCACGGTGGGCCGCTTCCAGCTGGTCCAGGACCAGGTCCATGGGCTCGGGCCGGTGCGTGTGCCGCAGGCCGCCGTACTGTTCGACCATCACGACGTCGCCCACGGCCCGGACATCACCCGTGTCCCAGGGGATCCCGCCGTCGATCGTGAGCACCTGAGCCCCCGCCTCCCGGGTGGCCTGGGCCATCGGCGCGTAGACCGCCGGCATCGCGGCCGGGTGGGCGGTCGCGAACAAGATGCTTCCGCGCTCGCGGACCACCCGCCCGAACACGTCCGCGTACCGCTCCAGCGCGGTGACGCACAATTCCGCGCTGATGGTGTCCTGACCCTGCTCGTGGGACCGATCGGGGCTGATGCCGACCTTGTCCACCATGAGTTCGAAGACCGAGTCCCAGGTGTCCTCCGGGCCGGCGGGAATGCCCATGTACTGGTGCTCGGAGCCGGCCAGGAAGTCGTGGATGTTGCGCAGGTTCGCTTCGCGCGGGGTGGCGACCTGTCCGGTGATGCGTGTGGCATCCAGATGGACCAGGAGCTCGGTACGGGTGGGGGCAGTCAGGTGAGGCGAAGACACGGGGCCAGCTTAGAACCCGCGGCCGTACGGGGATGAGGAACGGGTCACCGACGGGCCAGGTCCGGCTGTAGGCCAGGCCCCTTCAACCCCGGTTCGCCTCACCAGGGGCCGTCGCCGACCGCAGGGCTTGGTGGAGCGCCGCGTGTGCCTCCGCGTTGGCCCCCCACGAGAAGCCCCGGGCCCGCTCGGCGGCGAGGGCACCGCGACGTTCGAGTTCCGCGGGGTCCTTGGCAATCGCGACGAGCGCCTCCGCCCAGGTCTTCGGCGACCGGTCGGGCAGCAGCCAGCCGGTCTCGCCGTCGTCGACCGCGGCCCGCAGTCCGTCCACGTCCGTGGCGACCACGGGCGTCCCGCAGGCCTGGGCCTCCAGGGCCACCAAGCCGAAGGTCTCCGACGACGACGGCACCGCGATCACGTCGGAGCTCCTGAAGCGCCGGGCAAGCTCCTCGACAGGAAGCGACCCCACGGTCTCCACGACGTGTCCCAGGCCGAGGCGTGCGACGCGTTCGTCGAGCTCCGCCGTGAACTCGGATGAACCGACCCCGGCCAACCAGAGCCGCGCGTCGAGCCCGGGGGCCGCCGCACGGACGAGCGCGAGGGCTTCGACCAGGATCTGCGGCCCCTTGAGCGGTTGCAGGCGACCGGCGAACCCGATGGTGAACGCGCCGTCGCGGGCGGCCGGACCACCGGGGCGGAACACCTCGACGTCCACGCCCGGCGGGATCACGCGGACTCGGTCGGGGTCGGCCGAATACAGGGAGGTGAGGTCGCGGGCTTCGGACGCGGTGTTGACCACCACCGCCTGCGACCGGTCGACGATGCGTTGTTCCCCGTCTTCGCGGATCTCCGGCTCGGGGTGCTCGTCGGTCCCGGCTCGCGCGTTCTTGGCCCGCGCCGTCGTATGGAAGGTCGTCACCGCGGGAATCTGCCATTCGGCCGCAAGATCCGTCGCGACCGCGGCCGAGAGCCAGTAGTGCCCGTGAACGACGTCGGGCACCACCAGGGCAAGGTCGGAATCCGAGTAGGCGCGGCGGAGAGCCTCCGTGATCGCGGGCAGCTCGCGGGGCAGTTCGTTCTTGCCGACCGCGGTGGTGCCGGGCAGGTGGACGGTGACCAGCCGGACCCCGGAGTCGAGGGTGGTCACCGTGATCGTGCGGTCCGGTTCCTGTTCGTTCGGATGCTCGCTCGCGCGCCACAGGGTCACCAGGTCCACCGGGTGGCACAGCTGGACCAGGGATTCCGCGAGGTGTCGTACGTACACGTTCATGCCCCCGGCATCCCCTTGCCCGGGTTGCACGAGCGGCGAGGTGTGGAGGCATAGCAGCGCGATACGGGCCCCGGAGACATCGTGACCGATCGGCCGGGGGACAGTCGGTGTAGTCACACCCACACTGTAGGGGCACGCCCGTGGCCTGCGGACGCTCGGCCGCCCGGTGACACGGCAGCCCGGTGACACGGCAGCCCGGTGACACAATGGAGCGCGTGACCACCGACCTGCAGACATCATCACTTTCACGGACGGAAGCCCGGACGGATGCCCCGACGACGGCCCCCGCGCCGTCGTCGACGCCGCGGCCCCCGGCACGTCCCGAACGCTCCGCGGTGATCGACCTGGCGGCCATCCGACACAACGTCACGCACCTGAAGAGGCTGGCTGCTCCGGCTGCACTCATGGCCGTGGTCAAGGCGGACGCCTACGGTCACGGGGCCGTCCCCGTGGCCCGCGCCGCGCTCGAGGCCGGTGCCGACGCGTTGGGCGTGGCCCACGTGACGGAGGCGATGGCGCTGCGTGCCGCCGGCATCGACGCTCCGCTGCTGGCCTGGCTGCACACCGTGGACACGGACTTCGCCGCCGCGGTCGAGCACGACGTCGAACTCGCCGTGTCCGGGTGGGAACTGGAACCCATCGCGCAGGCCGCGGCCGCCGCGGGGCGGACCGCCCGCATCCACCTCAAGGTGGACACGGGGTTGGGGCGGAACGGGTTCACCATGCAGACGTGGCCCGCGGCCGTGCGCGCGGCGGCTGCCGCCCAGGGGCGGGGGGACGTCGTCGTCGTAGGGATCATGACGCACCTGGGTGCCGCCGATGACCCCGGTGCCGCGGAGACGGAGGAGCAACTCACGGTCTTCGAACGCGCCGTGCAGCAGGCCAGGGAGGCTGGTCTGGATCCGAGCGTGCGTCACGTGGCGAACACCCCCGGGACCATCGACGCCGCCAACCTCCTGGATCCCGCGCGCATGCTCAACGACATGGTGCGGGTGGGTATCGGACTCTACGGAATCTCCCCGTTCGAGGACCGCACGGCGGAAGACCTCGGCCTGATCCCCGCCATGACGCTGCGCTCCACGGTCAGCAACGTCAAGGAGGTCCCCGCCGGTCAGGGCGTGTCCTACGGATTCCGGTACCGGACCCCCGAAGCGACCACGCTGGCCCTGGTCCCGCTGGGGTACGCCGACGGTGTGCCGCGCATCGGCACCGGCGGACCCGTGCACATCAATGGCGTGACCTACGCGGAGGTCGGGCGCGTGGCCATGGACCAGATCGTGGTGGATCTGGGGGAACCCGGACTGGCCACGGACACCGAGCGCAACCCGTTGGGGGCGGAAG
This sequence comes from Kocuria sp. JC486, assembly GCF_011602805.1. Classification (NCBI taxonomy): domain Bacteria; kingdom Bacillati; phylum Actinomycetota; class Actinomycetes; order Micrococcales; family Micrococcaceae; genus Kocuria; species Kocuria sp. JC486. The sequence goes on from NZ_JAAOZS010000004.1 coordinate 203,976, forward strand.
CGGTTCTGTTCGGAGCCGACGACAACCCCTCCGTGCGCGAGTGGTCCAGGGCAGCCCAGACCATCGACTACGAAATCGTCACGCGGATCAGTCAGCGCGTGCCCCGTGAACACGTGGACACCGGCCGGGACGCAACGCAGGCCCCCGGGTCTTCCGGGAACGCCGCCGAGACCCCAGAGGCCTGGAACCTCACCCTGCACCCGACCACCGCGCAGCAGACCCAGGAGATCGCCCGCAATCTTGCGGCGCACCTGCGGCCCGGTGACCTGCTCGTCCTCACCGGTGAGCTGGGGGCGGGCAAGACCACCTTCACCCAGGGCCTCGGGGCGGGGCTCGGTGTCCGGGAGGGCATCATTTCACCGACGTTCGTCCTGGCCCGCCGCCACCCGAACGACGCCGAGGGGCCACACCCGGGCGGTCCCGCCCTGGTGCACGTGGACGCCTACCGACTAGCCACCGCGGCGGAGGTCGACGACATCGACCTGGAGGAGACCTTGCCCACCGCCGTGACGGTCGTGGAGTGGGGGCTCGGAAAGGTCGAGCACCTGAGCGATTCTCGGCTCGAAATCACGATCGACCGCGGCGTCGGGGCCAAGGAGGAGGGGCAGGCACCCGATCTGGCCTCGGTCCTGGCCGACCTGGAAGCGGAGACCGACGACGGCGAGGACGAGCCCCGGACCGTGACCATCCGTGGCATCGGGCCGCGGTGGGTGGAAGCCGCTCCGCGGGATCTCTTGTAATTACACGCCCCTGGCCGCGGACGGCCCAGCGTCGCCCGCCCGAGGAAGGACCCACCGCACGTGTCCAAGAAGCGCACCAAGAACGCCCGTCGCGGGCGGAAGATGTCCGCGGCCCAGCAGGCCCGTCAGCGGAACTTGCACCAGGGGGCCGGCTCGGGTCCCCGGTCCGGTTCGGAATCCGCGGCGGCACCGGCCGACGGCGTGGCTGCGGCCCGGCAGCGGGCCATGAGTTCCGCCACGCACCGTTCGACCGGGACCGGTTCGGCGACCGGCGAGAACGAGCACGTGCCCCTGTTCCCACCGAGCAAACGCCCACCGGCGGACCCGAACCGAACACCGTGGGAGACCTACGCGTGCATGGTCATGGCCGCGTTGATCGTGTTCCTGCTACCGGACGTCCGCAATCCGGAGAACCCGTGGCCGCACTGGTTCAACGTCGCACCGCTGGCTTTCGGTGTCCTCGGTGGCTTGTTCGCCCTGTTGGACAAGCGACGACGGCTGGCCCTGATCTCTTCCGCGGTCGGCCTGGTCCTGTTCGTGGTGCTCATGGCGGTGCTGGCGACGCTCGGCCGTCTCTGAGTCGGATCAGGCCGACACCCTAGACTGGTGCGGTGCTCTTGCTGTGCCTTGATACCTCCGCTGCAGCCTCGGTCGCCGTCGTCGACACGACGCCCCAGGCCCCCCGCGTGCTCGCGCGCTGGGAGACCGCGGCCACCCGCTTCCACGCCGAGGTCTTGACGCCCGCGGTGGAAACCACGCTGAACCAGGCCGGGATCGCGGCCGGTGAGCTGGACGGAATCCTGGTGGGCACGGGGCCGGGACCCTTCACCGGCCTGCGCGCCGGCCTGGTGTCCGCGCGGACGCTGGGTTTCGTGTGGGATCTGCCGGTTTTCGGAATGTGCAGCCTCGAGGCGATCGCCCACGACGTCGCGTCGCTCCCGGAGCCGGTGCGCCCGTCGGAGTTCGCTGTGGCCACTGATGCGCGCCGCCGGGAGGTCTACTGGGCCACCTACACCGTGGCCGACGGCGAGAACGGCGGTCCACGCGCCCTCGCGAGCGACAGCCCCCGCGTGGGTGCGGCCTCGGAACTCCCCGACCTACCCGTCTACGGTCGTGGTGCCGGCCTGTACCCCGACCTCCTGGCGCACCCGGTGCTCCAAGCTGTTCCAGGGGCCCACGACACCGCTCCGCCCGTCGAATGGCAACCCCACGCGGCGTCGTTGGGACTGGCGGCGGCAGCCGCGTTGGCGGCTGACCTCGAACTGAGCGACGACACCTCGCCGCTGTACCTGCGGGAGTCCGACGCCAAGGTTCCCGGCCCGCGGAAGAAGGCCACGGCGTGAGTTCCCAGGCCGGAACCTGGCGTCTGCGCGCGGCCACGGTGGCTGATGTGGCCGACATTGAGCATCTCGAGCAGCAGATTTTTCCCGACGATGCGTGGTCCCTGGAGATGATCCTGGGGGAAGTCACCCATCCGACCCGCAGTTACTGGGTTGCCATGACCGGAGAGTCACCGGAGGAACGCGTGATCGGCTACGCGGGAGTCATGGTGGTGGGGGACACCGCGGACGTCCAGAACATCGCGGTAGTTCCGGGCATGGAGGGCCGCGGCATCGGAACCGCCCTGCTCACCCGGCTACACCAGGAGGCCGTGGACCGCGGAGCGCGTGAGGTGCTGCTGGAGGTGCGCGTGGACAACCAGCGCGCGCAGGACCTCTACCGCCGTTTCGGGTACCGCGACCTCACGGTCCGACCCCGTTACTACCCGGGGGGCGTGGACGCCCTGGTCATGCACGCTGAGCTGGCCCCGCCCCGACCCCCGAGCACCACCGATCTGACCGGCCACATGACCACCAGCCAGAGAACAAGCCACAGAATCGAAGACCATGACCGTGACCAGTGAATCCGTTCGGGAGCCCCTGATCCTGGGTATCGAGACCTCGTGCGACGAAACCGGGGTGGGCATCGTGCGCGGGCGCACCCTGCTGGCCAACACCGTGTCATCGTCCATGGATCAGCACGTCCGCTTCGGTGGTGTGATTCCTGAGATCGCCTCCCGCGCCCACCTGGAGGCTTTCGTTCCCACGCTTCAGGAGGCGCTGGAGACGGCGGGAGTGACCCTGGACGACGTCGACGCCATCGCGGTGACCGCGGGTCCCGGGCTGGCCGGGGCGCTCATGGTGGGGGTGTCGGCGGCCAAGGCGTTGGCACTGTCGACCGGCAAGCCCCTGTACGGAATCAATCACCTGGTCGCGCACGTTTCGGTGGGCCTCCTGCACGATGGCCACGGTGACGTGACCCGCGAGCTCGTCGACGACGACGGCGCCCTGGTCCCGGGGCTCGGCGCGGTCCTGGTCTCCGGTGGGCACACCGAGATCCTGCGGGTCAGGGACCTCGCCGACGACGTCGAACTGCTGGGCGCCACGATCGACGACGCCGCGGGTGAGGCCTACGACAAGGTGGCCCGGCTGCTCGGGCTGAGCTACCCGGGCGGACCCGCGATCGACCGCGCCGCCGTCGACGGCGATCCCGCGGCCTTCAAGTTCCCGCGCGGGCTGTCCAACGCCAAGTACATGGGCTCGGCTGAAAATCGCGGCAAGCGCCGCTACGACTTTTCCTTCTCCGGGCTCAAGACCGCGGTGGCCCGCGTGGTCGAGGCGCACGAGGCGGAGGGGCTGGAGGTTCCGGTGGCCGACATCGCCGCGTCCTTCCAGGAGGCCGTGGTCGACGTCATCACCCGCAAGGCCGTGCTGGCCGCCACGGAGAACGGCATCACCACGCTCCTGCTGGGCGGCGGAGTGGCCGCCAATTCCCGTCTGCGCGACCTGCTGGCCGAGCGCTGCGCGGACCACGGCATCCGCCTGGTGGTCCCGCCGCTGTCCCTGTGCACGGACAACGGGGCCATGGTCGCAGCACTCGGTTCACGACTGGTGTCCCGGGGCGTTGCTCCCACCGGGTTGGAGTTCACCGCTGACCCGGGATTGCCGGTGACGTCGGTGAGCCTGGTGGGATGAGACCGCGCTAGGTTTGCCTGTGTCGTCTGTACATTGAGCTAACGTCAGCATGTGACCAGCGATGACGATCGATCGGATGCGAAAGGACCAGGCCCTCGGCGGGTCAGGCCACCTGCATGGTTGTGGAAACTCATCAGCGGTTTTTGCATGCCCGCCGGTACTTTCTGGTTGGGTCACTTGGGAGATCTTTGGCCTGTTCCCCGGGCTGCTGTCCTAGCTGTTCTGCTGTTCTCAGTGGGACTGGCTGCCGTTGTTTTGCTCGAACTCCAGGAGAGAGAGGCAACGAAAAGGACCCAAGTACGGCAAGAAGAGCTGGAGGAGTCCCACACAGAGCGGATGGCTGCTCAGGCGAGCCTGATGGGATACCTGGGGGAGAGCGTCAGTGAGGTGCTCAACCGCCTGGGTTCCATGCTTATGCAGCCAGAGTCCGACCGCCAAGTACAGCTAGACGTTGTCAACGAGCTGATAGCACGCAATCTCCTGGGAATTCTGGCGTCAAGACACTCGGAGGGTCGCGTGAGCCTGTATCGCTTGCAAGACGACAACACTCTGAGATCCGTCGTGACGAATGGCCGGGGCAGGAGACCCAGAGACTTCGAGCCAGATTCGCCCCGGTGGCAAGCCGTTATGGAGTTCCTGCGAAGTGGGCAACCGGTCATCTGCAACAACGTAGACGATCCTAACCAACGGCCTTCACACTGGGAGGGAACGGCATCGGGCTACAAGGCGTTTGTCTCATGCCCGGTGGTGGTTGACGACGAAGTCTTCGGAATGTTGACCTTTGACGTTCCGGAAGCTGAAGCCTTGGATGGCAACGACGCCAACGCACTCATTGTTTTCGCCGGGTTTGCTGCGTTCGCGGCCAACCTGGTCCAGGACAGCTAGATGTACTTCCCCGGCAGGTTGTGAACACGCGGGGTAGATGAAGGCCTCCGGGCAAGATGTGGGTTACCACAC
>NZ_JAAOZS010000040.1:0-9219 GCF_011602805.1 Kocuria sp. JC486
AGAACGAGGTCCTCAGGCGGGCGGCGGCGTATCTGTCGCAGGCGAATCTGAAACTCGGTGGCTCCCCAAAATGACGTACCCGCTCGTATCTGAGCTCGCTGACGCGGGGATTCCCGTGACGGTGTCGTGCCGGGTCCTCAAGCTCGCCCGCCAGCCCTACTACCGGTGGCGCAACGACCCGATCCGGGACGCGGACGTGCTTCGGGCGCACCGGATCAACGCGCTCTGCGACGCGCACCACGAGGACCCGACGTTCGGCTATCGATACCTCGCCGACGAGGCGCGGCGAGCCGGATGGCAGATGAGTCGGCGGACGGCGTGGAAGCTGTGCTCGCAGGCCGGGATCCTCTCGTCCGCACAGCGCCGTCGGCGCGGGAAGGGGAAGAAGGCCGGCCCGCCGGTGTTCGACGACCACGTGCAGCGAGTGTTCCGCGCCGATGCGCCGAACCGGCTCTGGCTCACGGATATCACGGAGCATTGGACGAGCGAAGGCAAGCTCTACTGCTGCGCGATCAAGGACGTGTTCTCCAACCGGATCGTCGGCTACTCGATCTCGGATCGGATGACCGCGAAGCTCGCCGTCGATGCCGTACGCAACGCCGTCACGCGACGTGGTGACGTCGCCGGATGCATCCTGCACGCCGACAGAGGCAGCCAATTTCGGAGCCGCGCGATGGCTCGCGAGCTGCGCCGTCACGACATGGTCGCATCGATGGGCCGAGTCGGTGCGGCCGGGGACAACGCGGCCATGGAGAGCTTCTGGTCGCTTCTTCAAACGAACGTGCTCAACCAGCAGCGGTGGGTGACCAAGCAGGAGCTGCGCCTGGCCATCGTGGTCTGGATCGAGCGGAAGTATCACCGCCAGCGAGCACAGGACACCCTCGGCGGGTTGACGCCCATCGAGTTCGAAGCCAAGCTAACCGAGCCGCTCACACTCGCGGCCTAAACCAAACCTGTCGCCAGTTCGTTCCTCACGCCCCTTCTTGATCGCGGCCAGGCGTCGCGCCCCGCACACCAGTACGCCGTCGATGGTGATCGTGAGTGGTTGCAGCAGCCCGTCGCGGTCGATGGATGCCGCGAGGGCGTCGATGTCACCGAGGTCAGCGCGGTGCCGGGTGCCGACGAGGATCGAATCGACGGTGCGGTCGAGCTGGATGCTGCCGATCTGTGGCTCTGTCACGACGACTCACGGCCCCCACCACTCGGAGCGGCCAGAGCGAGCGCGAGGATCAGATCGTCGTCGCGGAGCAGCAGGTCGAGCGTTTCGCCGAGCAGCAGCCGGAGCAGGACGCCGCGACCGCTGCTGGTGGCCACGTAGGCCGGGTGCGGGTTCCCGAGCAGCGCTTTCAGGAGAGCGGCCCAGGAGCGGCGCGGGAGGTCGAGAAGTGCCCGCGCGTGCCTGTCGCGGCGCAGCGTCTCGTAGGCGGACTGGCGGGTGCCGGCCTTCATCAACGCCCCGCAAACGTGCTCCACGGCGGCCCGTGCGGTATCGGTTGGCCAGTCGAGCAGGCACAGCATCGCGATGGCGTCCTCGGCCGCCGACCCAGCGGACATGCACGCCTGCGCCGACCCGAGACTCTCGCGCGGCTCCGGTTCGAGATCGCTGGGACGCAGGTCGGTGGTGTGGAACGCGGGATGGTAGTCGGCCAGCGCGGTGTCGCGTTCGGAGAACCGTTCGGGATCGTGGAACGCCGAGACGTGCGCGCGGCGGGCCTGGTGCACCGAGCAGAGCAGACCTTGGGCGCGTTCCTCGTAGACGCAGGTAATCCGCACCGCGTGGGTGATGATCGCCCACGGATCGTTGGCCTCGCGGGTCGAGCGGTACTGCATCGCGTCGAACGCCGCCGTGACCGCTTCCCAGGTGTCGAGCTTGTGCTTCCTCGCGAGAGCGCGGTACTTGTCGGCGGCGAACTCCATCAGGTCGCGGGCCACCGGGTCGTGAACCCAGGCGTCCTCGCCGCCTTCGCCGAGGCGATTGAGCAGGGCGCGCAGGCCCTCGCCGGTGGTGAAGTCCTCAGCCCCGTAGGCCGTCGGCTCGGTCCTGGTGTTCGTGTTGGTGCGGGTTGGTGTGGTCATGGTGTCGGCACCTCCTGGCAGGCAGGTGCGCACTCGCTCCCACGAGCGCGTCTCGCATGCCGATGCCGTCGCAGCCATGACCTCTCACCGCCGTCAACTCATCGAGACCCCGGAGCGGGATGTCTGCGACGCCGGTGTGCTGCTGCGCCCGAACGCCGCGATCGGAGGCAACCGCCGGGCACGGTCCCCCCGAGACGACGGACTCCGGCCCCGAGCGGGGTGCGGGTGCGGCGTGCCAGTTCGGCCTGGAAGTCGAGGCCACGACCTGCCGCGTGCGCCGAATGGCGGGCGATCAGGTCGGTGGGGCGCACCCACTCCACGCCGCGCCCACGAACGAGCGCGTTCTGCTTGTCGTCGCGGGCGACCTGCGCGGCCCGAACCGCCTCCGGCGTACTCGCCGCCTCGACGGCCTCCGCGCGCTCCCTCGGCACCTCGGGCATCAGTCTCGCCGGATCGGGCCTGGCCGGGTCGTTGTGCTGCGGGTTGTCAGTGGTGTTCATGGGGTCGTCTCCTCCCGCTCGTCGGCGGTATCGGTTGTGTCAGTGAGGTGCGCGACGGCGAACCAGCGGCCCACGGTCGAGGGATGCACCCCGAGTTCACGGGCGATCCGCTTGTTCGACCAGCCCGCCTCTCGCAGCTCCCACCCCAGCGCCCGCCGATCCGCCACACCGTCGTCGCGACGGCCAGCCTCCGTCTCGCCGGACGGTAGCGCGGGCATCGACTCCGCAGTGGTCGTCGAGAACGACACGGCGTCGGCAGGTTCTTTGTCGGGGTCTGTGGTGCGGGTGAGGATCACGGTCAGGTGCGTGATGGCCAGCAGCACGACGGGCGGCACTGCTGCGACCGAGGCCGCAAGCATCCTGGGAACGTCGGCGTCTGCGGCGACGACTGCGTGAATGGCGTTCGCTGTCACTGAGACAAGCGCGCCGCCGACCAGCAGCGCCCACGGATACCAGGCCGAGCGCTGCCCGGCGAGCGCGACGACGGCGACCGTGGCGACGACGATGATGCCGTCCACGATCAGCGGCCACGCCCACGCCTGCCCCGCCCCGATCCCGGAGCGAGCGGCCAGATCGGCCAACGACGTGAACGACAGCCAGAACGCCCCGGCAGCGATGAACACCGTCCCCGCGACCGCCGTCATCGCGGCCCACCGCCGCCCCTCCGATTCACGCCTCACAGCCCCGCCCTCCCGAAGGCTGCGGACGGTGGGCTCGCCGAACGACCGAACCAGCGACCCACGTTCCGGCTCCGGCCGTCTGACGCGGTCTCGGATGCGGGCTGAATGGCTCGGTAGGCAGAGCGCACGGTCGTGGCGATCTCGCGATCACCTAGACCAGCCGACTGTGCCGCAGCACCCAGCGCATCGAGCGCATCGGCGGCCGAGACGCCGTTCTCGGCGAGGCGACAGGCAGCCCAGAACAGGCCACGGTTCCGCTCGCCCTCACCCCGCCCGGCGACCCACGCCGCCAACCGCTCAGATTCCATATCCATCGAGCCGCTGCTGGGACGTGGTGGGGCGACGGGGCGCGGGTCGAGAAAGTCCCGCAGACGTGCCGCATCCACCGCGCCGACCGAGTGCGCGGCGATGTCCGCGACCTCGTAGAGCTTCACATTGCCGTCGATGATTCGTCGGGAGGGCGGAGCGATGATGTAGCCGCCGTCGCCCCGGAAATCGACACCCGCGGTGGCTGCCTGCCACGACCGCTGCTCGCTGCCTAGTGTCGCCGGGAAGTAGACGTGCACGCCACCGGTCGGTGTGCGCACCAGCAGACCCGCTCCATCTACGAGCCCCGCGTCGGAGGCGCGCTGGAACGCCGCCCGGCCATCGTGGGTGCCGTGGACATCGACATCGACGACGACAACGCCCGATACCGCTCCCGTCGGGATGCCGATGTTCGCGTATGGTGTGCGCGACCACCACGCGGCAACCTGTTCCGGGTCGCTGCTCGCGTCGAGGAACCCACGGCGGGTCAGCGGACGCTTCCCCTCGACGACGCACGGGAACACTGGCACGCCAGCCGCCGCGAGACTCCGCGCCGCCAGTGCCAGGCTCGGTGAACCATCCACGCGGATGAGCGCGGCGAGGACATCGAATGGCTCGGGCATCACAGCCCCCGACCTGCCAGCTCGGGCACAGGCGCAGCGCGCGGCCGATCAGCCTCCACCGAGGGCGCTGCCGTGCGGGAGGTGCGCGGGTTGGGCGTGTCGCGGTCGAGGCCGGGCGGGGTGCCGTCGCCGACTTGGAGCGTGTCGAGCGGGTCGAGGATCGCCAGCGCGGTTTTCCGCACTCGCTCGCCGGTGGCCTGCACCACCTGGACGGGCTCTTGGCCGTCCACGCGGGCGGCCCAGGCCGAGACGTACGGGATCGTGTACCCGGCGGTGTCCATGCCGTGCGCGGCACCGATCATCAGCGCGACGGACTCGGCTTCGACCTCGCGGATGCCGCGATGCTGCCGCGCCTCCTCGTCGTCGGGATCGTGCATCACAACATGCGCGAGCTCGTGCGCGAGGGTCTTGACCTGCGCGGCAGGGTCCATGTTCTCCCGCACCGCGACGGTGCGCGCCTCGTAGTCGGTCATGCCGTTCGCACCGGAGATCATCCCCTCGTGCGGCACTCGCAGCACCTTGAACCCCGCCCCGCGAATCTGCCCGGCCAACCCATCCCAGAGCCCCGAAGGTGCTTCGCCTTCCAGCAGCGTAGGCGCGGGCGGCATCGGCAGCGGTTCGCCGTCGGTCTGCGAGGCGTCCCACACGTAGGCCGGTCGCGCGCCGACCATCCGCGAGCGCACGACCTCGTTGACCTTGTGCTTCTCGCGGGGTCCCAAGCGACGCCAGGAGTTCGGATCGGCCGGATTGGATGAGGTGAACCGGCCCGTCACGGGCGCGAAGATCATGTAGCCCGGCTGACCCTTCATCACCTGCCGCCCAAGCCCTTGCCACTGCCGGTACCCGGCGACCAGGGTAGGGAAGGGTTCAGGCACCCGGCCTGCCTCGAACGCGGCCTCGTGCTGCACCCAGATCAGCATCGTGTTGTTGAACGACCGCGACCGGAACCGTGCCGCGAAGGCGAGCGCTTGCCGCCAGTCATCACCCGAGACCAGCGACTCGACCGCGCCAGTCAGCTTCTCGTGCAGCTCGTCGAGCTTCGCCTCTCGCGCCGCGCGGGCGTCCTCGTTCGATGCCATGCTCCGGTCTCCTCTTCGGCGGGCCGCGCCAAGGTTGCGCGCGGCGGTACACCTGACAGCTAGGCGCGAACACCCGTGCCCGAACCGTGAGCTGGACATCGTTCACCCCCTTGAGGCAGCCCGAGCCGAGACCGGAACCGAGCATTGAGCATGCTCAAAATGTCCCGGAGTCCTGTTCTAACACTGGCCGTTGAGCATGCGCAAGCCTTGATTTGTGCATGCTCAACGAGTACGGTTGAGCATGCACAACCACCCTCCGGGGTGGATCACATGGATGCCTTGCCCGTCGCGAAGGGAATGGGGTCACCGTCATGACCGAAGACGAGAGTCAGGCTGCGGCCGAAGACCTCGCCAAACGTCTACGCCTCCTGATGGACGTTGCCGTCGCCGAGTCCGGCACGGAACCGACCTACTCGCAGATCGCCAACTACCTCCATGAACGAGGCACCAACCTGTCGCGATCGCGCTGGACGTACATGATCAACGGCCACCGCTACGTCCAAGACCCCGCCGTGTTCGAGGGTCTCGCGGAGTTCTTCGACGTGGACGCCGCGTTCCTGCTCGGTGAGGACGGTGCTGCCACCCCCGAGAAGGTCTCTGCGCAACTTGATCTCGTTCGGTCCATGCGTGCCGCGAAGGTGAAATCCTACGCAGCCCGCACCCTCGGCGACATCTCGCCGAAAGCACTCCATGCCATCACCAAGTTCCTGGATGAGGAAATGACACCAACGCCTGAGCACTGACTGGGTGTCGCGCAGGGCGAAGCCGATACCGGTCGCTGCTCCCCACTGAGAGGGGCGAACCGTGAATACCGAACAGACCGTATCGGCGGCCGTGGCGGGCCTTCGGCTCGGTGGTACCTTCACCTTCGACGAGCTCCTCCGCTCTGTCCAGGATCAGCGGCACCGCAGACTTCGGGTCATTGAGCTGGCTGATCTTGATACCCACGACGGCCTCTGTGCGCTCTGGCTGGCAACCGATACTGACGACCTCGTGCTCCACGCCCGCACCGACTCGACACTCCACCGACAGCAGTTCATCCTCCACGAACTCGCCCACATGATCCTCGGCCATTGCGACGGCGATGACTGCACCGTCGACGAGGCGCTGCTGCCCAACATCCCGCCCTACACCCGTGGACGCCTGCTCCGGCGGCAAGACCTTGACAACGAAACTGAGATCGCCGCCGAGTCCCTCGCCGACAAGCTCGCCGCCGGCATCCGAGGATCAGTGTTCGCAGAGTCGGCCTTCCCGGAGATATTCGGATGATCCAGACACTCGTCGCGACGCTCATGTGGGCGCTCGTGGCGAGCCTGCTTATCTTCCGCCGCAAACGCACCGACAGAAGTATCACCCACGCCGCCTTCACCATCGCCATAGGGATGACTTTGAACGTCGATGCCATCTACACCGTCGTCGATCCGCTCCTCGGCGGCACGAACATCGCGACGCTCATCGCGGACGCACTCCTGATGATCGGGCTCTTCTTCCTCGGACGCGGCGTCTTGAAGACCGGCGAGTACCGGCCCAGGCTCGTCCGCGCCACCGTCAGCGCGCCCGTCCTGCTCGTCGCGCTACTCGCGATCACCGCAGCATTCCTGTTCATCGACCGTGACACCACCACGACACGATTCATGAGCGATCTCGGTGCGCAACCCGCAGCAGCGGTCTACTCGATCATCAACTTCAGCTACGGAGCACTCGTCATCGCGACGATGCTCGTCCTCGCCGCACGGCAGTACCGGCACAGCACCGGCATCCAGCGCCTGCCCGCCGCACTGTTGAGCCTGGGATCAACGTTCGGTGTCGCGCTCTGCCTCGCCGTGATCGTCCTGGACATCGCCCACGCCACCGGCCACCTCAACCTCATGCACGCCATCCAGCCTGCCTACGATCCGCTGTCGGTCCTCACTTTTGTGTTCCTCTGCGCCGGGTTCGCGGTCCAACCCGCCGTCCGCCGCGCCCAGCACCACGCCCGACGGCGGCACACCATCTCCTTCGCGGCGCAGTTGGAGCCGCTCTGGCACCGGGCCACGCTCGCACGGCCCGGCCTGAGCCACGCCGACCCCCTCGCCACCAACAGCGAAGACCCCGAAGGACACCTCCACCGCATGATTGTCGAAATCCGCGACGCGATGATCGACCCACGCATCACCTTCAACATCAGCACCGCCGACCGCGGCCTACTTGAACGCGCCGAGAGCCACCTCGTCGGAGACGACACGGCCGTCGCAACGACGTTGCCCGTTCCCAACGTCGAGGAGCGTGGATCGTGATCGGCTGCATCGCCATCGGTGCGGGGGCCACGGCGGTAACGACTGCCGGGGTTGGGTGGGCCATCGCGCGGCGGCTCACCGCCCCCGTCGGCCCACGCACGTTCAACCTCACTATCCGAGGCATCGAGCACGACGACAAAGGTGACCTGATCGTGCTTGATCGCACCGACCAAACCACCGCGCCTGGCAGCTACAACCTTTGGTTCGAGCACGGAGGCTGGGTCCAGCTCTCCACCGAGGTCGTCGATCGCGGACCGACTCGCGTCGCGCGAAGGATCACCGGCACTGCACCTGGCCTCACCCCGAAGATCGGCAACCGGGCCTCCTGGAGCGGCATCTGCTACGCCACCCCAGCCGACGCCGGGCTCCGCGCCCGCGAGATCACCATCACGACCCCGGCAGGACAATGTCCGGCGTGGCGCGTTGACGGCGACCCCGCGACGTGGGCGGTTCACATCCACGGACTCGGTAGCACCCGCGCCGGCACGCTGCGCGGCGTCCTCGCCGCAACCGAGCTTGGCTACACCTCCCTTGTCGTCAGCTACCGCAACACAGCAGAAGGGCCCCGAGTCGGCACTGGCCGCTCAACCCTCGGCTATACGGAGATGGCCGACGTTGACGACGCCATCGGATATGCCGTCCGACGCGGAGCGCAGCAAGTCGTGCTCTTTGGCTGGACAATGGGGGCCGCCATCGCCCTCCAACTCGCCGACCACCCGCGACACCAAGGACTGATCGCCGCTCTCGTACTCGACTCGCCAGTCCTCAACTGGACCGAAGCCATCAAGACCAACTGCGTTCGCAGCGGACTGCCCGCAGCAGCCGGGCAGCTCGCTATCCCGTGGCTCACCCTCGCCCCGCTGGCACGCACAGTCGGGTTGCGGGGCCGCATCCCGCTGCATTCCTTCGACTGGACCGCCCGAGCCGCAGACCTCTCCACGCCGACCCTGATCCTCCACGGCACCCGAGACGACTCCGTACCGATCCGGCTCTCACAAGCACTCCGCGACGCGCGCCCCGATCTCATCGAGCTGGAGACCTTCGACGCCGGCCACACCCTCTGCTGGAACACCGCCCCCGACCGATGGCAGGACGCGGTGACCGCCTGGCTCAAGGCGCGTGTCCCGCGCTGATCGGCCACCGGAGCGACCACCCCATCCGCACCCATCTCGTTCGGCCACGCCCGGAGAAACCCAACTCAATCTGTACCTCCGCCGGTATCATCGTGGGTGTTGGCCTGCCTGGGCCATTGAGCGAGGGAGGACCAACGTGGCTGAGCCGTGGCTGTCCGCTGACGACATCGCCGCCCACCTCGGGGTCACCAAAGACACCGTCTACACCTGGATCGCCGAGAAGGCCATGCCCGCCCACAAGGTCGGACGCCTCTGGAAGTTCCAAGCCAGTGAGATCGACGACTGGGTGCGACGAGGTGGAGCCTCATCCTCGACTCACGACGAGGACGCCGGGTAGCCACGTGCGGATCATCAACAACGTCTCCGACCTCCTGGGCGACGATCTCAAAGCTGAGATCGCGCCGGGCTCGAAGGTGCGCATCGCCGCATCGACGTTCTCGATCTTCGCGTTCGAGGCACTCCGCAAAGAGCTAGATGTACTTCCCCGTGACGTTGTGAACGCGTTGTGAGGGTGTTTGGCCGCCGATGCCGGTGTGGGGTCTGTGG
>NZ_JAAOZS010000041.1:0-6239 GCF_011602805.1 Kocuria sp. JC486
GGCGCGGAGATGGCCAAGCATGCTGCGTTCACTACCGCCACGGGCATTCCGATCTACTTCTGCGATCCTCAAGCGGACTGCCAGTTTCTTCGGGGCGGAGCTCGAGGCCCAGCAGCACAAGAAGTAGCCGCGTTCATCGACGCCCACCGCGACGTCGTCGTCGCGGGTCGGCGTCTGGGGGTCGAGCTCATCTGCAGCGTGGCGCAGATGGCCCCGAGCAGCTACTACGAGGCCAAGAAGCGTCAGCCCTCGGCTCGTGTCCAGCGCGATGAGGTGATGGGTCCGGTGGTGTGCCAGCTCTGGGAGGACAATTTCCGGGTCTGCGGCGCGCGGAAGATCTGGAAGGCCGCCCTGCGTGGTGGTCACGACATCGGTCGTGACCAGATCGCCCGGCTGATGCGCGCTGCCGGCATCAAAGGTGTGCGGCGCACCAAGCGGGTCCGCACCACCAGGCCCGACCCGGGCGTGGCGCGGCACCCGGATCTCGTGGGCCGCGACTTCACTGCCACGGCCCCGAATCAGCTGTGGGTCACCGACCTGACCTACGTACTGCACTCTCAGACCAGTACCCTCGCGGGGAGTGCCGTCGGCTTCTGAACTCCGGCTGCTCAATAGTCCTGTGCACTACCCGCGCTCTTGCTCAGTAGTCCTGTTCCCGAATGGGAGGCAGGAGCGACGAAGGCCGGCCACCAACTCCGAGGTGAGGGGGGCGGGCCGGGCGTCACGGAGATTGCCTGTCACATTGATCGGCCGCGCCTCCCTCTGCGAGACGTAGAATAGATGACGGGTTATGTGACAACTTCCGTGAATTTCAGGATGTGCGGGCCAGCTGTCACGTAAACGGTCGTACAAGTGATGGAGATGAAGCTGATGCTGGTCGGGTACATGCGGGTCTCCAAGGCCGACGGGTCCCAGACCACCGACTTGCAACGCGACGCCCTCATCGCCGCAGGTGTCGACCCGGAAGCCCTGTATGAGGACAAGGCTTCCGGCAAGACCGACGACCGCCCCCACCTGGCTGCCTGCCTGAAGGCGCTCCGGTCCGGGGACACGCTGCTGGTGTGGAAGCTGGACCGGCTCGGCAGGGACCTGCACCATCTGGTCAACGTCGTGCACGACCTCACCGAGCGGGGTGTGGGTCTGAAGGTCCTCACCGGCCAGGGCGCTGCAATCGACACCACCACCGCCTCCGGCAAGCTGGTGTTCGGGATCTTCGCCGCCCTGGCCGAGTTCGAACGCGAGCTGATCTCCGAACGCACCAAGGCCGGCCTGGCCTCCGCCCGTGCTCGGGGCCGCAACGGCGGCCGCCCGTGCAAGATGACTCCGGCCAAGATCCGTCTGGCCATGGCTTCAATGGGCAAGAAGGACACCAACGTCAGCGCGCTGTGCAAGGAGTTGGGCATCACCCGTCAGACCCTCTACCGCCACGTCTCACCTACCGGTGAACTCCGCGAGGCCGGTAACAAGGTGTTTGCGCAACGTCGATGACCGCCGCGGGCCACGGATCTATGTCCAGCCGATTCCGAACCGCGACGCCGATGGCGACCTGTCCAGGGGTGTGCCGCATGGCGCCCCGTCACCGGGACAGACCACCGGACAGGGCATACGGGACGCTGCCCGAGGCGTTCCTCCGCTCGTCCACGTCAGCGGCGGGTGTGTCCGGTGGGGGTTCCTCGACTGGGACGGGGAAGTGCCGTGAGCCCCGCTCGGCCTACTTGGCTGCGGGCGGCGTCGGTCCGCCCAAGACGCGGTAGGTGGTCTGGACCATCCCACCGTCGAGAACCGCGGCTCCAACTCCGCGCGACGATCCGGTACCGGAACAGTCCCGGCAGATCAACCGCCTGCCGAGGTCGACGGATGTAGTGGGGTTGTGCTCCGCTGTGAGATTCGCCAGTCGTTATCGGTGCGCGTGAAGACTTGAGTTGTGTCGAGGACCTGCTTGAGCCGGTACTGCCCGTCGGGAGACCGTTCGTGCAGGAACAGCAGGGCGGTGAGCTCGACCTCGTTGCTGGCGTGGCGGCGTAGGACCTCGTTGGCGATCAGGTGGACGGTGCATCGGTCTTCGGACTCGCGCTTGGCGAGGAACGCGGCGATCTGGTCGTGGCCGTGCAGCCGCTTCCCGCGGGCGTCGATAGAGGCATCGGGGCGGAACAGGGCCAGCGCCTGGGTGGCGTGGCCGGAATCGATCGCGGCGAGGAAGTCGACGAGGACAGCGTGACACTGCGCCACCGCTCCCTCCGCAGCGGTGCCGTCACGGCCATCCGGACCAGACGGGCTGGCGGTCACCGTTCACCACCCGGCTCGGGCCGTGCCAGGGGCGGCATGGGCGGCCCGCCGGGGTTCCAGGCGTCGAGGAACGCTGCCTGCCCAGCGGCGTCGACCAGTTCGATGCGGGCGCCGATGCTGTCCAGACGGTGGTAGGTGAACCGGCTGCCGTAGGGGCAGGCGTCGAACTCGGTCGGGGCCCCTTGTTCGCTGAGGTGCTGCTGGTCGCGTGGGAGGTCGGCCGACCAGTAGCCGAGGTGGTCGAACCGCGGACCGGCCGTGGCATCCCACGGACTGCCCGGCGGGCCTTGGATGATCTCGAAGAACGGCGGCCCGCCGGTGGAGAAGACGATGCGATAGTCCCACTCGCCGAGTCTGCCGGATCGCACCGGGCTCCAGGACACGCCCACGGTGTGGGACAGGTCGGCGGTCGCCTGCTCGAGATCGGTCACGACGAAGCACAGATGGTAGAAGGGGGACATCAGGGTCGGCTCCTCTCAGATGGCGCAGCGGCTGCGGCGGCTGCGCCGCCGCTCGGTTGGTGGGCCGATGGGAAGGCGTGGCGCCGACCCATGGTTGCTGTGACCAGTGTGGCGGCGAAGATCGTCAGGCTGATCCAGGCCAGCGTGTCGGTGCCCGAGCCGAGCGCGAGACCGCCCAGTGCAGCGCCGGCGGCCATCCCGGCGTTCAGGACGGTGACGAGCATGGCCTGGGCGACATCGAGGGCGGGCCCGGCGGCGTTGGCGCTGGCGGCTTGGAACATGGTGGGCGCCGCGCCGAGGGCCAAGCCCCAGCCGGCGACCGTGATCACCACGACGCCGCTGACTGCTCCGGCGGTAGCGAAGGCGAGCATGCAGCCGGCGAACAGGGCCAGGACGCCGAGCACGACGCCGCGCAGGTGCCGGTCAATCAGGACGCCGGCGACCCACAACCCGGCCAGCGCGGCCACACCGAAGACCAGCAGCAGCGCTCCGATGTGCCCGGCCAGCTCGGCACGGTCCAGCAGCGGGGCGATGTAGGTGTAGAGGTTCATGTGTGCGACCTCGAAGGCGAAGGCGGCGGCGAGGATCACGAGCAGACCGGGGCGCAGCAGGACCCGGTGCACTGGATGCCTGCGCCGGTCGGCGGCAGCCTCGCCGGGGAACGCCGGGACCTTGACCAGTGCCCAACTGGTCACCAGCACGGCGAGGGCGGCCATGGTGGCGAAGGTGAACCGCCAGCCGAACACCTCGCCCAGCGCAGTGCCGGCAGGCACCCCGAACGCCAACCCCAGCGGCACCCCGGCCATCGAGACCGCCAGCGCGCGGCCCTTCTGGGTCTGGTCGACGAGCCGCATCGCGTATCCGGCGATCATCGCCCACTGCACCCCGGCGGCCAGCCCGGCGATCAGCCGAGCAGCCAGGGTGAGCCCGTAGTCGGAGGAGACCGCGGTGAGGAGGTTCACCAGGCCCACGACCACGGTCGTGGCCACCAGCAGCCTCCGGCGGGGCCAGCCGCGGGTCAGGGCGGTCAGCGGCAGCGCGGCGAGCATCGACCCAAACGCGTAGACGGTCACCAGCTGTCCTGCCTCGCCCGCCGAGACGCCCAGACCGGCGCTGACCTGGGGCAGCAGCCCCGCCGGGACCGTCTCGGTCAGCATGGTCAAGAAGCCGGTGGCGGCGAGTGCGAGCAGCCCGCCAAGTGGCAGACGCCGTCCCTCGGCGCCACCAACCTCAAGCCTTGTCGTCGTACCTGCTTGGGCGCGCAGCGGGTCGGTTCCGAATTCGTTGGTCATGCCTCCAGCGTTGAGGCCACCGACTCAGATGTCCAAGTCACAGTTGCGCTCACACCCAGCGTGGATCACGCTGAATAGGTGGAGCTTCGACAACTGGTCTACTTCGACGCGATCGTCGCGCACGGCGGGTTCACCCGCGCCGCCGAGCACCTGCACGTCGCCCAGACCGCCGTGTCGGCCCAACTACGAAAACTGGAACGCGAGCTCGGCGTCAGCCTGCTCACCCGAACCACTCGTCGCGTCACGCTGACCCACGCCGGCGAGCTCGTGCTCGGCCGGGCCCGCCGGATACTGCACGAGATCGACGGCATCCGCGTCGATGCCACCGAGGTGTCCAGCGTGCTGCGCGGCCAGGTGCGTATCGGCGCGGTCGACGCCGTCGAGCCGTTCGACCTCGACGGCGCGCTGGCCGCCTTCACCAGCCGCTACCCCGACCTCGCGCTGCGCCTGCGCACCAAGCCCACCGGCGCAGAACTGCTCACCGCACTCGACGCCGACGACCTCGACCTTGTGCTGGCCCCAGCTCCCCACGACCTTCCGGACACGTACTCGGCACACACCCTGTTCACCGAGCAGCTGGTGATCATCACCGCCGTCGACCATCGCCTCACCCGCACCGCTTCGGTGGCACTCACCGAGCTCGGGGACGAGCCGTTTGTCAGCTTCCAGCCCGGCACCGGCCTGCGCCGGATCCTCGACGAGGCAGCCCGCACTGCGGGCTTCACGCCCCACGTGCCGTTCGAGACCACCAGCCTGACCCGCATGCGGGGCCTGGTCAGCAACGGACTCGGCGTCGCCCTCGTCGCAGAATCTGTCGCCGCAACAGCCGGACCAGCGGTGAGCATCCACGAACTGCATCCCGACCCGATCCACCGCTCAATCGCCCTGATCCACAGCGAACGTCACACGCTCAGCCCCGCCGCGCAGGCTTGCCGCGGACTCCTCCTCCGGTGGCGTCGACCTGCTCGGACGCAATAACGAACACGCGGCCCACAGGAGGATCCAGTATTGGGAATGGGCGCCGGAGCCCGCACCGCGGGGGTTTCGTGAGCTCGCCATCGAATCTGCGGCCGTCAAGCCGTCTGGTTGGGTAGTGGTGCGAACTCGGGCACCATCGTGGTCACTCGATGGTGACGCCGGTCAGTCGTGCCGAAAGATCCCACAACCTGGCCGCTTGGGCGGGGTCGGCGGCGTGGCCATGGACGCCGCCGTCATCCATAGCGGCGCCGGCCGTGGCGCGGTGAGCGATGTCGCAGTCTTCGCAGTAAACACCGCCGAGTCCGTCCAGTTGGGTGCTGGTGGCGGCCCAGACGCCTGTGGCTGCGCCTTGCTCGGGGGCCTTGAACGTGGGGTCGACGACGGTGCCTGCCCGGTCGATCCAGCCCTGCGCTACTTGTTCCTCGGTGCTCATGTGGCGTTGTAATGGGGTCAGGATCTTGCCTGGGTGCAGCGAGAAGGCGCGCACCCCGCTCCGGGCGCCGAGGGTGTCGAGGTGTAGCGCGAAGAGCGCGTTGGCGGTCTTGGACTGGGCATAGGCCAACCACTTGTCGTAGCCGAACTTGAAGTGGATGTCGTCCCAGCGGATGCCCGACAGCGCGTGTCCGGCCGAGGAGTTCACCACCACCCGAGCGCCGCCGGTGGCGGCAAGGGCTGGCCACAGCCGGCCGACCAGGGCGAAGTGACCGAGGTGATTGATCGCGAGGTGGCTCTCCCAGCCCGGTCCCA
Organism: Kocuria sp. JC486; assembly: GCF_011602805.1. Lineage (NCBI taxonomy): Bacteria > Bacillati > Actinomycetota > Actinomycetes > Micrococcales > Micrococcaceae > Kocuria > Kocuria sp. JC486. The sequence goes on from NZ_JAAOZS010000041.1 coordinate 5,765, forward strand.
CGCGCCGTTCCGGGGTGGCCATCACCCCAGCGGCCGCGACCAGAACGTCGATCGACCGGCCGGTGGCCAGGATGCGGTCGGCGAAACCGCCGATGCTCTCCAGGTCGGCGAGGTCCACATCCTCGACCTCGACGTTCGGCATGCCGGCCAGTTCAGCCCGAGCGACGTCGGGGCGTCGGGCGGGTACCACCACCCGGGCGCCGGCGGTGGATAGGGCTCTGGTCGTGGCGCGGCCCAGTCCGGAGTAGCCACCGGTCACCACCGCGGTGGTGCCGGCCAGGTCGATGCCGGCCAGGACGTCGCAGGTGGTGCTGGTGGCGTCGAGGCCCGAGCCGATCGGGTGCTGTGCAGTCGTCATGACGATGACGCTAGAAGCTAGAGCGTGGTCTAGTTCAAGCGCTAGCTGTACTTCCCCGTGACGTTGTGAACGCGTTGTGAGGGTGTTTGGCCGCCGATGCCGGTGTGGGGTCTGTGG
>NZ_JAAOZS010000042.1:0-5823 GCF_011602805.1 Kocuria sp. JC486
CTCGGGAGACCTCGACTTCTATCCCAACACCGCCGCGCCGTCAGCTTCTACACCCTCATCTGCGAAGAGCCCCTTGACCTTGCTCGCCGCGATCGCGGTGCCGACGCCGGCTCCGCAAACCAAGATCCCGCGATCTGCCGTCCCGTCGAGAACGGCATGCGCGGCCAGGAAGGATACCTGCGGGTAGGTGATGTCCCTACTCGAAAGGTCGACAACCGAGGTGACCCGATCGTCGGCCTCGAGCTGCGCCTTCAGCTCATCCTTCAGTGTCGCCCCATTGCCTGGCGCCCCAATCATGATCCGCATGTGCCTATCCATCTTCAATGATGTCTGAACTGCTTGTTCTTTTACAATCATGGTCGATGACGGTGACCGCGACCACCCGTACCTTTAGCCGTCGGAATTCGATCCTCCTGGCGCGACCCGTGATCGACGTATCGACGCGTCTCGGATGCATCCTGACGGTACCGGGCTATCGGGGTGTGGTGACGTGTTCGAGCGCATCAATGTCGAGGATGGAGACGTCTCGGCGTCCGTGGAGTTCGATGATGCCGGAGGTGGAGAGCGCGGCGAGGCGTCGGCTCAGGGTTTCGGGCGTGGTTCCGAGGTAGGCGGCGATGTCTTGTTTCGCCATCGGCAGCCTCACCGTGGGTACGCCTGCTCGCATGCTGCCGGGCAGATCCAGCAGGTAGGCCGCCACGCGGGCGTTGACGTCGCTGGAGGTGACGGCGCCCAGCAGTCGCTCGACCGAGGAGAGTCGGTCGGAGAGTGTCCGCAGCATCCGCTGACTAATGTCGGGGTAGTTGCGGAGCAGGGCCGAGAGGTCGGCGTGGTCGAAGACGCACATCCGGCTGTCTTCTAGCGCGACGACGAGGTCGACCGGGCTGTGGCCCGTCAGGAAGGCCCGTTCTCCCACGACATCACCGTCTGTCACCGTTCGCAGAATCTGTTCCTGACCATTGGCCGCCGTGTGGCTGACCTTAAGCTGTCCGCTGTGCATCACCAGCAGACGCGACACCGACTGTCCGGGGGAACAAACAATATCCCCCTTGTGGACGCATACCGGGCGGACGAAGTCGGCGACGTGGAGCTGTTCCTGGCGCGTCAGTCCTTGGAAGATCGGGACGCGGGCTACGCACAGGTCATCCTCAGGCATGTCTCGATCCTACCGGAGTCGGCGGCGGCACCTCCGCGCCAGATGCCACCAGGAGTGCGTCGTGCGGTGCCGTGCGGATTTGATCTGGGTCAAGGAGTTCCCGGGGCGCGAACCTATCGTGAAGGTGTCAATAAAAGAACACCACCAAGAAGGGGATTCTCACAATGACTACCTCTACCGCCACCCACACCATTTTGAGGGCCGAGGGGTTCTCTTGCCCGTCCTGCGTGGCGAAGATCGAGAAACAGGTCGGCCGCGTCAAGGGTGTCGAGAACGTGAAGGTCCATTTCGCCTCCTCCCGTATCGAGATCGACCACGACGCCGAGCGCGTGTCCGTGGATGACCTCGTGACGGCCGTGGCGAAGGCCGGCTACAAAGCCATTCCTTCAGCTTTCTGAGGCATGCGGGCCCCTGCGGGCGACGCGCACATTTTTTCCTAATACCCGATCTGCCGGTCCGCTGGCACTTGTTTCAGAAAGGTCGTACCCGAAAGTGAACAGGCTCCAGAAATGGGTCTATGGGAATTGGTCTGTTCCCGTCGTGTCCGGCGTGCTCATCATCATCTCGTTCGCCGTTCAGCGGCTGGCCGAGGGTGCGGCCAACCCCACCGTCAGCCCCCAGTGGTGGCTCGATGCCGGCGCCCACGCCACACATGCCACGGCGGTCTTCACCCTCGCGGATGTCTTCATGGTCGCCGCCGCCGTAGTCGCCGGCTACGGGATCGTGATCAAGGCGGTTCGCGCCCTGGTCGCCAAGGTCATCGGCATCGACCTGCTGGTGTCGGTGGCGGCCATCGGCGCGGTCATCATCGGCAACTTCTGGGAGGCCGCGGCGGTCACGTTCCTGTTCGCGATCGGCCACGCCCTGGAAGCTGCCACTTTGAACAAGACCCGCTCGGCACTGGCCGAGCTGGTCGCCGTGGCACCGGATTCCGCCGTCGTTGTGCGCGATGGTGAACAACAGGAGATCCCTGCCGGACAGGTGAGAATGGGCGAGATCGTCCTGGTCAAGAACGGCTCGAAGGTCCCCGTGGACGGCCAGGTCGTCTCCGGCACTGGTGCCATCGACGAGGCCTCCATCACTGGCGAATCGATCCCGGTAGAGAAATCCAAAGGTGACCAGGTGTTCGCCGGCACTGTCTCCCGCGGCGGCTTCCTGCAAGTGCTGGCCACTGGCATCGGCGCGGACACCACCCTGGCCCGCATCATCCACCGGGTGGAGGAGGCCCAGGACGCCAAGGCCCGCACCCAGGCCTTCATGGACCGCTTCTCCCGCTGGTACACCCCCGCCGTCATGGTGCTGGCACTGGCGGCCGGACTGATCGCCGGCGACGTGGTCCTGGCGTTGACCCTGCTGGTCATCGGCTGCCCCGGCGCCCTGGTGATCTCCATTCCGGTCGCGATCGTGGCCGGCATCGGCCGGGCTGCCCGTAATGGCATCCTGATCAAGGGCGGCGAGTTCCTGGAGACCTCGGCCAAGATCTCGGCGGTCGCCGTGGACAAGACCGGCACCCTCACCGAGGGCCAACCTGTCCTCACTGATGTCGTGGTCCTGGATTCCGCACGGGACCGTGCCGACGTGCTGCGCTGGGCCGCGGCCGCCGAGGCCGGGTCGGAGCACCCGCTGGCCCGTCCCATCCTTCAGACGGCGCGCGATGAGGGGGTGGCCCCCGACGGGGTCCCCGGCACCGTCACCCCGGTCCTCGGTAAGGGCATCGTGTCCGACGTTGCCGGCCAACGGGTGCTCATCGGCAACCCGCCGCTGCTGGACCAGTACGGCGTTCCCGACGACGGCAGCGCCGCTCGGGCGGCGGAAACGCTGGCCTCCGATGGAAAGACGCCGATGATCGTGGCCGTCGACGACCAGGTGATCGGCGTCGTCGCCGTCGCCGACCAAATCCGCCAGGATGCCCCCGAGATGGTCGCCCGGCTCCACCGAGCCGGGGTCGAGAAGGTGGTCATGCTCACCGGTGACACCCGACTGGTGGCCGAGGCCGTCGGGAAGGCCACCGGGATCGACGAGATCCACGCCTCCCTGCTCCCCGAAGACAAGCTGGACGTGGTCGCACAGCTACAGCGCCAGGGCCACACGATTGCCATGGTCGGGGACGGCGTCAACGACGCCCCAGCTTTGGCCACCGCGAACATCGGCGTGGCGATGGGCGCGGCCGGTTCGGCCGTGGCCGTGGAGACCGCGGACATCGCCCTGATGGGTGACAACCTGCTCAAACTGCCGGAGGCCATCGGTCTAGCCAAGCGGACTGTGTCCGTGATGCGGCAGAACATCGCGATCGCCCTGATCACCGTGGTGCTGCTGCTGGCCGGTGTTTTCGCCGGCGGGGTGACCATGTCCGTCGGCATGCTCGTCCACGAAGCCTCCGTACTGGTCGTCATCATCAACGCAATGCGACTGCTACGGAAGACCCGCGGTTCGACCACGACGCCACCGGCCGAGAGGACCACGGAGAAAGGGGCACAGCAGGTAACCGCCTGACATCCAAATCCGCACCGGGGCCCTGGGGCCCGCACGCCTCCGGGTCATCCCGAGGACGCGATAAGCACGAAAACTCAGACAGCGACATAGAGACAGCCATACAAGAAGCAGAGGAGATCAGCCATGACCGAGAAGAACTTCACCCTTGGAGACAACGTCGAGCACTTCACCATCGCGGACGTCGCGAGGGACAACCCGGACTTCCGGAAGGTGCTGTGGACCGGCGAACACGCCCAGATCGTCGTCATGACCATCCCGCCCGGTGGCGAGATCGGGGACGAGGTCCACGAACACACCGACCAGATCCTGACCTTTGTCTCCGGTACCGGCGAGGCGGACCTCAACGGCCACACCCACCCCATCGAGGCAGGCGACCAGTGCGCGGTTCCTGCCGGCGCCCAGCACAACTTCCGTAACACCGGCGAGGAGTCGCTGGTGCTCTACACCGTCTACAGCCCGCCGGAACACGCTATCGGTGTCGCCTTCGCCACAAAGGGCGAAGCCGACGCTGCCGAGGCCGCCGGCCGAGACGAACCACCGCGGCACTGAACAACACCGTCCTGGCGAACCCACTGCGACGCCAAATCCAACCACTGAGAGAGAGTCCATCCCATGTCCAAGGTCTACGTGTTCAACGACTACGGCGGGCCCGAGACCCAGGAGCTGATCGACCGGTCTGTTCCAGTGCCCGGGACCGCGGAGCTGGCCATCGAGGTACGGGCCGCCGGAGTAAACCCCGTCGACTGGAAGATCCGCGAGGGCCAGCTGGGCCATCACTGGAGCCTGCCGGCGCCGATGGGCCGTGAGGCCGCCGGCGTGGTCACCCAGCTCGGCGACGGGATCGATGACTTCGCCGTGGGCGACGAAGTGCTCGGGCTGGTGGCACCCGGGCACGGCGGGCTTGCCGAGCACACACTGTTGCGCGCGTCCACGACCGTGGCCAAGCCCGAGGAGATCTCCTTCACCGACGCCGCCACCATCCCGGTAGCCGCGGCCACGGCCTATGACGCCACCCACCAGATCGAACTCGAAGCGGGCCAGACCCTGCTGCTATTGGGCGCTGGCGGTGGGGTGGGACTGATGGCCGCACAGATCGGCCGGGTGCACGAGTTCAGGGTCATCGGTGTGGCCAGCGCAGCCAAGCGGGGCCTGGTCGAGTCCACCGGTGCCATCTTCGTCGAATCCGGTCCGAACCTGCCCGAACGGGTGCGCGAGATCGCCCCCGGCGGGGCAGATCTGATTGTCGACCTCGTCGGTGGGGACGCGCTGCGCGCCGTCGCGGACCTGGTGCCCGACCGGACCCGGATCATCTCAGCGGCTGATCCGGACACAGCCGCCGAGCTGGGCGGCCTGGCCCTGGCACGCACGAATGAGGCTATGGGGAAGATCACCGAGGTGATCCGATACGGGCTCGTCGATCCGCACGTGAACGCCCAGTTCGGCCTGGATGAAGCAGGCCAGGCGATTGCCGCAGTCGAAACCGGACATGCCGCCGGAAAGATCGTCGTAGTGCCCTGAGGCGAGCCCACCGAGGCCGGACGGGGCGCGGTGAGCACGCGTTTTTCATTCGGGGCGGGCCCGCTCCACTGCATTGCTCCTCAACAGGGGCACAGCTCGACGTGCCCGGATGAGCCGAGAGGGTGGGGAGGGTCCCGATGTCGATCGTACCGCGATATGAAGCGCCCTGGGTTTCGTTCCGACCTACTTCCTCAAGGAGGATCGGATCATGCCCCAGAAGTACACCCCCGAGTTCAAGGCGCGAGCCCTGAAGCTCATCGAAGAACGCGTCCGTGCCGAGCAGTGCTCTGGCTGGGTCGCCTGCACCGCCGTCGGTGAAGCCCTCGGCGGGATCTCACCGCACACGCTGAGGAACTGGTGGAAGCAGGACCGCATCGATCAGGGCGAGGCTCCAGGGCTGAGCACCGCTGAAGCCGAGGAGATCACCAAGCTGCGCAGAGAGAACCTTGAGCTGCGCCGCGCGAACGAGATGGCGCATTCAAGCGGTGGGCTTCGGCGAGTTCTCGACGCAGCCCGCCGCGCCAATGAGATGGCGGATTCAAGCGGTCAGCGCAACATCTCCTGTGAGATGGGACAGTCACTGACCACAGGAGGATCCGGATGCAGGGCAAGCACGGTCATCTCAGCCGGGAGCAGAAGCAGCTGGCGCTCAGGTT
>NZ_JAAOZS010000043.1:0-1575 GCF_011602805.1 Kocuria sp. JC486
TTTTTTGACGGAGAGTTTGATCCTGGCTCAGGACGAACGCTGGCGGCGTGCTTAACACATGCAAGTCGAACGATGAAGCGGTGCTTGCACCGTGGATTAGTGGCGAACGGGTGAGTAATACGTGAGTGACCTGCCCTTGACTCTGGGATAAGCCTGGGAAACTGGGTCTAATACTGGATACGACCATCAGATGCATGTCTTGGTGGTGGAAAGGGTTTGTACTGGTTTTGGATGGGCTCACGGCCTATCAGCTTGTTGGTGGGGTAATGGCTTACCAAGGCGACGACGGGTAGCCGGCCTGAGAGGGTGACCGGCCACACTGGGACTGAGACACGGCCCAGACTCCTACGGGAGGCAGCAGTGGGGAATATTGCACAATGGGCGCAAGCCTGATGCAGCGACGCCGCGTGAGGGATGACGGCCTTCGGGTTGTAAACCTCTTTCAGCAGGGAAGAAGCGAAAGTGACGGTACCTGCAGAAGAAGCGCCGGCTAACTACGTGCCAGCAGCCGCGGTAATACGTAGGGCGCAAGCGTTGTCCGGAATTATTGGGCGTAAAGAGCTCGTAGGCGGTTTGTCGCGTCTGCTGTGAAAGCCCGGGGCTTAACTCCGGGTGTGCAGTGGGTACGGGCAGACTAGAGTGCAGTAGGGGAGACTGGAATTCCTGGTGTAGCGGTGAAATGCGCAGATATCAGGAGGAACACCGATGGCGAAGGCAGGTCTCTGGGCTGTTACTGACGCTGAGGAGCGAAAGCATGGGGAGCGAACAGGATTAGATACCCTGGTAGTCCATGCCGTAAACGTTGGGCACTAGGTGTGGGGGGCATTCCACGTTCTCCGCGCCGTAGCTAACGCATTAAGTGCCCCGCCTGGGGAGTACGGCCGCAAGGCTAAAACTCAAAGGAATTGACGGGGGCCCGCACAAGCGGCGGAGCATGCGGATTAATTCGATGCAACGCGAAGAACCTTACCAAGGCTTGACATGCACCAGATCGTTCCAGAGATGGTTCTTCCCTTTTGGGTTGGTGTACAGGTGGTGCATGGTTGTCGTCAGCTCGTGTCGTGAGATGTTGGGTTAAGTCCCGCAACGAGCGCAACCCTCGTTCCATGTTGCCAGCACGCCCTTTGGGGTGGTGGGGACTCATGGGAGACTGCCGGGGTCAACTCGGAGGAAGGTGGGGATGACGTCAAATCATCATGCCCCTTATGTCTTGGGCTTCACGCATGCTACAATGGCCGGTACAAAGGGTTGCGATACTGTGAGGTGGAGCTAATCCCAAAAAGCCGGTCTCAGTTCGGATCGTGGTCTGCAACTCGACCACGTGAAGTCGGAGTCGCTAGTAATCGCAGATCAGCAACGCTGCGGTGAATACGTTCCCGGGCCTTGTACACACCGCCCGTCAAGTCACGAAAGTTGGTAACACCCGAAGCCGGTGGCCTAACCCTTGTGGGGGGAGCCGTCGAAGGTGGGACGAGCGATTGGGACTAAGTCGTAACAAGGTAGCCGTACCGGAAGGTGCGGCTGGATCACCTCCTTTCTAAGGAGCATTCACATCCTGGTCACCGTGTGGTGACC
>NZ_JAAOZS010000043.1:1966-5260 GCF_011602805.1 Kocuria sp. JC486
TGTGGTGGTGGGTGTGTTGTTTGAGAACTGTATAGTGGACGCGAGCATCTTGTTCTTTATGTGATTTGTAAGAACATCTTTGTGCCCGCATGTGTCGTGTGCTGCCCCGGTTTGTGGGTGGTGTGTGGTGTGTGTGGGTGCTGATTTTTTTGTGTGTCTGTTTGTAGATTGTTAAGGGCGCACGGTGGATGCCTTGGCATTAGGAGCCGATGAAGGACGTGGTAATCTGCGATAAGCCTCGGGGAGTTGATAAACGAGCTGTGATCCGAGGATGTCCGAATGGGGAAACCCCGTCATCTGTGAGGGTGGCGACCTGCATCTGAATTCATAGGGTGTAGGGGGGAACGCGGGGAAGTGAAACATCTCAGTACCCGCAGGAAGAGAAAACAATTGTGATTCCGTGAGTAGTGGCGAGCGAAAGCGGATGAGGCTAAACCGTTGGTGTGTGATACCTGGCAGGGGTTGCATCAGCGGGGTTGTGGGATGCGCTGTTCTCCTGGCTGTTGACGGGAGTGCGTGAGTGCAGGGTGGTAGTCGAATCATCGTTGAGTGGTGTGCCGTAGAGGGTGTGAGTCCCGTAGACGAAACTGCTGTCTGCCGCGTGTGGCGTTTTCCCGAGTAGCACGGGGCTCGTGGAATCTCGTGTGAATCTGCCAGGACCACCTGGTAAGCCTGAATACTACCTAATGACCGATAGCGGACCAGTACCGTGAGGGAAAGGTGAAAAGTACCCCGGGAGGGGAGTGAAAGAGTACCTGAAACCGTGTGCTTACAAGCCGTCAGAGCCTTGACCCTTTGGGTGTGGGGTGATGGCGTGCCTTTTGAAGAATGAGCCTGCGAGTTAGTGTCATGTCGCGAGGTTAACCCGTGTGGGGTAGCCGTAGCGAAAGCGAGTCTGAAGAGGGCGTTGCAGTGGCGTGATCTAGACCCGAAGCGAAGTGATCTACCCATGGCCAGGTTGAAGCGCGTGTAAGAGCGTGTGGAGGACCGAACCCACTTCAGTTGAAAATGGAGGGGATGAGCTGTGGGTAGGGGTGAAAGGCCAATCAAACTTCGTGATAGCTGGTTCTCCCCGAAATGCATTTAGGTGCAGCGTTGCGTGTTTCTTCCCGGAGGTAGAGCTACTGGATGGCTGATGGGCCCCACAGGGTTACTGACGTCAACCAAACTCCGAATGCCGGTGAAGTGAGAGCGTGGCAGTGAGACCGTGGGGGATAAGCTTCATGGTCGAGAGGGAAACAGCCCAGACCACCGACTAAGGCCCCTAAGCGTGTGCTAAGTGGGAAAGGATGTGGAGTTGCTTAGACAACCAGGAGGTTGGCTTAGAAGCAGCCATCCTTGAAAGAGTGCGTAATAGCTCACTGGTCAAGTGATTCCGCGCCGACAATGTAGCGGGGCTCAAGTACACCGCCGAAGTCGTGGCAATACACGCGTGATCCTGTAATGGGGTGTGTGTTGGGTAGGGGAGCGTCGAGCGGGTGGTGAAGTCGCCGGGTAACCGAGTGGTGGAACCCGTTCGAGTGAGAATGCAGGCATGAGTAGCGAATGACGGGTGAGAAACCCGTCCGCCGGATGATCAAGGGTTCCAGGGTCAAGCTAATCTGCCCTGGGTGAGTCGGGACCTAAGGCGAGGCCGACAGGCGTAGTCGATGGACAACGGGTTGATATTCCCGTACCGGCGAAGAACCGCCCATACTGAGCTGGGGATACTAACCACCCCGCACACCCGTTTCGTCACCAGCACTTGTGTTGGTGTCGTTGTGGTGTGTGGCGTGGGACCTGATCCGGGGAGGTAAGCGTGTTAACAGGTGTGACGCAGGAAGGTAGCCGAGCCAGGCGATGGTTGTCCTGGTCTAAGCGTGTAGGGTGACCCATTGTTAAATGCGTGGGTTGTGTGCCTGAGACGTGATGGGACCCCTTTGGTGGGGGATTCGGTGATCCTATGCTGCCGAGAAAAGCATCGACGTGAGGTTCTAGCCGCCCGTACCCTAAACCGACACAGGTGATCAGGTAGAGAATACTAAGGCGTTCGAGAGAATCATGGTTAAGGAACTCGGCAAAATGCCCCCGTAACTTCGGGAGAAGGGGGGCCCTGAGCGTGAAGCACCCGTGCGGTGTGGAGGCGTGTAGGGGTCGCAGAGACCAGGGGGAAGCGACTGTTTATCAAAAACACAGGTCCGTGCGAAGTCGTAAGACGATGTATACGGACTGACTCCTGCCCGGTGCTGGAAGGTTAAGAGGACTCGTTAGACTTGTTCGAAGCGGAGAATTTAAGCCCCAGTAAACGGCGGTGGTAACTATAACCATCCTAAGGTAGCGAAATTCCTTGTCGGGTAAGTTCCGACCTGCACGAATGGAGTAACGACTTCCCTACTGTCTCAACCATGAACTCGGCGAAATTGCAGTACGAGTAAAGATGCTCGTTACGCGCAGCAGGACGGAAAGACCCCGTGACCTTTACTATAGTTTGGTATTGGTGTTTGGTGCGGCTTGTGTAGGATAGGTGGGAGACTGTGAGCCATGCACGCTAGTGTGTGGGGAGTCGTTGTTGAAATACCACTCTGGTCGCTCTGGATGTCTAACTTCGGCCCGTGATCCGGGTCAGGGACAGTGCCTGATGGGTAGTTTAACTGGGGCGGTTGCCTCCTAAAGAGTAACGGAGGCGCCCAAAGGTTCCCTCAGCCTGGTTGGCAATCAGGTGTTGAGTGTAAGTGCACAAGGGAGCTTGACTGTGAGAGTGACGGCTCGAGCAGGGACGAAAGTCGGGACTAGTGATCCGGCGGTACATTGTGGAATGGCCGTCGCTCAACGGATAAAAGGTACCTCGGGGATAACAGGCTGATCTTGCCCAAGAGTCCATATCGACGGCATGGTTTGGCACCTCGATGTCGGCTCGTCGCATCCTGGGGCTGGAGTTGGTCCCAAGGGTTGGGCTGTTCGCCCATTAAAGCGGCACGCGAGCTGGGTTCAGAACGTCGTGAGACAGTTCGGTCCCTATCCGCTGCGCGCGTTGGAAATTTGAGAAGGTCTGTCCTTAGTACGAGAGGACCGGGACGGACGAACCTCTGGTGTGTCAGTTGTTCCGCCAGGAGCATCGCTGATTGGCTACGTTCGGGAGAGATAACCGCTGAAAGCATCTAAGCGGGAAGCTTGCTTCGAGATGAGATTTCCATCCAACTTTGTTGGTGAAGGTGCCCAGGAGATGACTGGGTTGATAGGCCAGATGTGGAAGCAACGACTGAAGAGTTGTGGAGCTGACTGGTACTAATACACCGAAGATCTACACACAACACA
>NZ_JAAOZS010000044.1:0-3481 GCF_011602805.1 Kocuria sp. JC486
CAAGACCCCACCGAGTCTCAGACCCCGTCACCGGTGGCCCTGGCCGCTTGACGGAAACCATAGAGGCACCCCCCCCCGCACCCCTGCAGTTTCGGTCTCGGTCATGGACAGGACACTCATCGCACTCCCCTCAGGACCACAGACCCCGGACCGGGCTGGAATCACCGGTCGGCCCTCGGAAGTCGGGGACGCTCCTGTCGGGTACGGCTCCCGACGCGCCCCACATCCCTCGACCCGAGGCCGACCACGCTCCCCGGCCTCACCCGTCGTGCTCCTCGCTCAGCGTCGACCGGGGTTCGCGCGGCGGATCGCCTCGTGCCAGTACGGCTCCACGCGGTCCGCAGTTAAGTCCCCGATAGTGGTGTAGCGCGGTGGCCCCGCGATCGTTCCGGACGGCGACGCGGCCACCGTGTGATCCTTCGAGTCAACCTTCCACAGAATCCTCGAACGGAGTCATCACGATGACCGCACCTCACATTGTCGACCCTTCCGGCCTGCTCGGTGAAGCCCTGGCCGAGGCGTCACCGGATCTGATGCGCAGCCTGCTGCAGGACGTGATCAACGCCCTGCTCTCTGCGGACGCGGACGCTGTTGCCGGCGCGGAGTACGGCCGGCCCAGCGCTGGTCGTTCTGCGCAACGCAACGGCTACCGCCATCGCGACCTCGACACACGGGTCGGCACGATCGACGTCGCGGTCCCCAAGCTCCGCACGGGCGCTGGTCCCGGTACGTGAAGGCCGCGACGGGAGCGATGCCCACCCGGAAGCACGGGGTGGACGTACAGCGGGTCTCGGGCGATGGGCAGGTCATCGCGCAATACCTCGCGAAGTTGCAGGAGGACCACGCCGGGGTGATGGCCGACCCTGTAGCCGCGAAGTATGTGCGCCGGTATGTCGGTGCCCGCGAGCTCGTCCGCCGGCAGGAGCGCTGGTGCCTGTGGCTGGTCGATCTCGACCCCGCCGACGCACGGAAGTCCCCCGTACTCAAGACGCGACTCGAGGCGGTGCGCGCGTTCCGTAGCGCCAGCTCTGCCGCGTCGACTCGCGGCATGGCTGCGACACCTCACCTCTTCGGCCAGCGCTCCCAGCCCGACGTGCGCTTCATCTGCATCCCCAGCGTCGTGAGCGAGCATCGACTCTTCATGACCTGCGCCTACTTCGAGCCCGACGTGATCGCCAGCAACGCGACCTTCAAGGCGGACGATCCCGACGGGTTCCTGTTCGGCATCATCTCCTCCTCCATGTTCATGGCCTGGCAGAAGACGGTCGGGGGACGGCTCGAGTCACGAATCCGGTTCTCGAACACCCTCACCTGGAACACCCTCCCTCTTCCCGAGGTGGAGCCGGCTGTACGCGAGAAGATCATCGCGGCCGGCGAGGGCGTCCTCGCCGCACGGGCGTTGCACCCTGAACGGTCGCTCGCCGAGCACTACGACCCGCTGGCGATGACTCCCGAACTACTCAAGGCCCACCGAGCGCTGGACGCCGTCGTGGACAAAGCGTTCGGCGCGAAGCGCACCTGTCGCAGTGAGCAGGAACGGCAGGAGTTGCTGTTCACGCGGTACGCCGAGCTCACCGCCCACGGCATCCGCGAGGTCTCCCAGGCGGCACAATGAGTGTCATGACGACCCCGCATAAGAAGCCGGTTCCGGTACGTGTGGCAGCCACATTCACGCTGGTGGTGGTAGCGACGCTTTTCACTCCCCTGCAGGCCTTTTGCGATGCCGTACCGAGCTTGGGCGTGGCTTCCCTCCTGGTCGGGCTGCTGTTCGCGGGCGTCGCCCTCTGGGGGCGGATGCGCATCCTGTGGCGCGGCGACAACAACACCAAGGAGACCCTGACGGCTGCCATTCGGGCAAAGCGGATCCTTTGGATCTGGGCTGGGTTCGGTGGTGCCATTCTGGTGCTCTCCCTCTCCCCCAGAGAGGACTCGGCACTCGATGAGATCGTTGGGATGATCGGGTTCGGGTGGCTGATCGCCGGGATCGCCGCGCTGCTCCTTGAATCGGTGGCATTCTCCCTCGAAGATGCCTTGCCAAAGGACCCTCCGGCTCTAGATCGGTAGCGTCGGGGTCTCGAGGTAGCGGTACAGCGTGTTTCGACTGATGCCGTAGGTACGTGCGATCTGGGCTTTGGGAACTCCGCTCGCGACGGCGTTGCGGATCTCGCGGATCTGGTCGCTGTTGAGCCGGCGCTTGCGGCCTGCGTACTTGCCGGGGGTCTTCTTCGCGATCGCGATGCCCTCGGCCTGTCGCTCCCGGATCATCTCGCGCTCGGACTGGGCCACCGCGGTGATGATGTGGAGGATCAGCCGGGTGGTGAGGTCTCCCCCGCCGGGACGGATCGTGAGGCCCTGGGTGCAGAACTCGACGGTGACGCCCTTCTGCTCGAGCTCTTCCATGATCGTGAGCATGTCGCGGAGCGAGCGGGCGAGACGGTCGATAGAGGAAACCACGAGAGTGTCGCCCTCCCGCACGTACTTGATGGCCTTCCGCAGCTCGGGACGCGCGGAGGCTGCGGCGGCGGACTGGTAATCGCTGTAGGTCTTGTCGACCTCCCCGACGGCCTCGAGCTGCCGGTCGAGGTTCTGGCCGGCGGATGAGACTCGGACGTAGGCGACACGCTGTGTGGTGGGCATGGAGCAAGTGTGTCGCACAAGGGTGGTCGGCGCGGCTGCCTGCGCAGATGTGTCACGAAATCTCCGCCAGCAACCCTATTGGGAACCGTGGCCCCCCAGGTCGCGGGGTGTCATGTTGGGGTATACCCCACCGGCACATACCAGTTGCGGCGCCCGCCCTGTGACTTCGTCCGCTAAATGGCGGGGTTCTTTCGATGCTCCGTGGCGGCACGTTGCCGCGGGCGATGGCCGCTGGGGCTCACATTCCACAAGGGGATCCCCTTGCGAAGACGCCTGATCTGCGATGGCAGTCAGGTCTGATCTCGTGCGCGGTTCGGCAGATCAGGACGGGTCCTCGCTGGTGGAGGGATCCCATAGTCCTGGGGCTGTTCCCTCGCTGAGGTGTTGCTCGTAGACGCCGACCTTCCAGGTGATCAGGTCCAGGCAGCCCCGGAGCTCGGCGAGCTGGTTCTCGATGTGATGTTGGTGCTCGCGCAGCAGGGACAGTCGCTCGGCTTCGTTGCCGGGGCCGCGCCTGACCATGGCGGCGAAGGTCTGCAGCTTGGCCAGCGGCATGCCAGACGCACGCAGCCGGGTGCAGATGTCGAGCCATTCCACGTCGGCTTCGGTGTAGATGCGCCGACCGCCGGAACTGCGACGCACCGATGCGATCAACAGGCCCTTGCGTTCGTAGAAGCGCAGCGTGTGCACGCTCAGGCCGGTGCGGTCGGCGACCTGACTGATGCTCATCGGCTGCTCCGACGCTGCCTGCGTGCGCATTGTTCAATGCTAGCTGTACTTCCCCGGCAGGTTGTGAACACGCGGGGTAGATGAAGGCCTCCGGGCAAGATGTGGGTTACCACAC
>NZ_JAAOZS010000045.1:0-3410 GCF_011602805.1 Kocuria sp. JC486
ATGGTGCACATCCTTCCAGGCCGCCCTACGGGCAAGCCAGATCAGATGTCACCTATCGACGCGGCAGTCCCCATGCCGGGTTCCATGACGCGACTACGGACCTCCGTCAGATCCGGACCTGGTGGGATCAGATTCCCAACGCCAATATCGGCCTGCCCACCGGTGTGGCCAGCGGCGTGGTCGTCGTCGACGTCGACCTGAACGAGCGAGTCAACGGCTTCGATGCGATCAACCGCGCCCACGACGCTGGCATGCTCGGGCATTGGGAAGTCGTCACCCGTACACCCTCGGGCGGGGCCCACTTGTTCTACCCAGCCACGCCCCAGACCCCGCAGCGTTCCTGGCAAGCCGCGCGGGCCGGTGTCGACTTCCGCGGGGACGGCGGCTACATCATCGTCCCGCCCTCCCACCGCAATATCGATGGGCAGCAGCGGCACTACACGCTCGAGCAGATCAATCACGGCCCCGCCTCCGCTCTGAATGCCCAACGGTTGCGGGACTTCCTCGACCCCAGGCCGCAGGTCCCTGCCCCTGAGTCGCGCGGCGCTCACCGTTCCGCGGATGTCGCTGCCCTGGCTGAGCGCGTGGCGAGCCTGCGGGAAGGCGAACGGAACCTCGGACTGTTCAAGGCCGCCTGCCGTCTCGCCGAGAACGGGACTTCTCCCAGCGATGCTCTGGATGTCCTCGGTGCCGCTGCCGGGCAGGCAGGCCTTGGGGAACGGGAGATCAGCCGGACAGTGCGCTCGGCCTACGCCAACGTTCACGGCGCTGGGGCAGGCCAACGCTCATCCGCGACTGATCAGCAGAGCTCGTTTACCCCAGCACGAACGAGCCCATCGCATCCGCCGGTCTACCGGGTGATGTGACCATGGTCGGCTCGCAACGGTGGGGGTGGGCGGTCATCACGGCTGCCGGCGGAGCGATCGGCATCGACCTGGGCGCATTCTGGCTGTCCTTCACCGCCCTGGCGGATCTGGCACGGCGCTCCGTTATCGCCGGCTCCCAGGCATGGGTCTGGCCGCTGCTGGTCGATGGGCTCATCGTCGTGGCCACCATCGCTGTCGTGGCCCTCGATGGACGCCCCGGCGCTTGGTACCCGTGGGGGTTGCTGGTCGCCGGTGCTCTGGTCTCGGTCACCGCCAACGCGATGCATGCCGTCGTCGCCGCTGAGGCGGCGGTGCCAGGCCTGCTGGCTTCGATCATCGCGTCGGTCCCGCCCCTGGTGTTGCTGGCCTCGACGCACCTGACCGTCGTCCTGATCCGCTCCACCCACCCCACGCCAGCCTCGGAGCCGCCCGACTCAGAGGCGGTCAGCGCTCCGCCCGGCCCCGACCGTCTCCTCGAGGTCGACGTGAGCGAGGAGCGGCAGACCCCGGACGAACCTGTGCTGACCTCGGCCACCGTGGCAGACCTGCCTGCGCCATCCCTGACGCTGACGGCGCCGGAGCCGGCCGAACAAGACCCAGCCGCACCCCACCAAACGGCATCGGACGACGGAGCGTCCCTCGCCGGGCCATACGCCGACTCTGGGGCCCCGGTGTCGGATCGGAAGGCTGAGGCGACGCAGTTGTGGGAGGCGGGGTGGTCGAACAAGGCCATCGCCGCGCACCTGAACGTCCACCCCTCCACCATCGGGCGCTGGCGCACCCGCCAGACCACCACCGCTTCACCCCACCAGAACGAGGCCGCAGAGAAGGAGAGCACATCATGAGTTCCGAGAACGCCTGGGCAGCAGGGAACTGGGACAGCTTCACCCCACCCGACCCCGAGCCCTGGGACGCGCTGAACAACGCACCTGCCCCGGACTCAGGCACCGATCACAACCCGGGGTGGGACCCGCCCGAACCGGAACCAGAGCAGGACACCGCGCGGATCACCGAGGGACACGGCACCGGTACCCCGGAGGCGATCGAGCATGAGAAAACCGCCACGCGTCGGGCCAGCCTCCTCCAACGACTGAAGGCACCACAGGGCCGCGGGGTCGACTGGGTGCGCCCGACCGATCTGGTCGCCCGGTCCTCGGCGGCGATGGCCGGACGAGGCATCGCCTTGCAGGAGCACCTGGCCCGCAAGGTCGACCGCGGCCTGGCCACCGCCGGGAAGACGGCGGGCGCGTACGCGGCGAAGAAGCTGCCCTCCCTGAAGTCTTTCGGCCGCGGGTTCACCCGCGAACCCGCCACCCGGTCGGCCCTGGGACGGAACTAGGCGGGTGAGCACCCATGAGACCCATCCCAGCCCCGACCCGGACCGGTGGACAGCGAAGTGCACCTGAGTATCAGGAGGTAACCCCGATGAAGACCAGCTTGCTCGAACCCGAAGACTTCACCACCAGCGAGGGCCTGCGCGCCCTACTGAACCGCCTGCACGAGACCGGCCCCGAAGCATGGCGCTCTGATCCCGTGGCCGCGGACCTGATGGAACACGCTGCCGCGAAGTATGCACCCTTGGCCCGCAAACACGGGCTCGACCGCTGGGAGGCCGCGAGTGCGGCCTTCGATGTCATGCGCACCCGCTCGGCGAGGACCGCGACAGACCCGTGGGGCGTGATCACCCACGCGGTGCGGATCACCTGCATCGCCGAAGAACGCGCCCAAGGCCTGCTGTGCTCGGTCCACCAGGCTAGGCGCCCGCATTTCTCGGCCTTCCACGACCCCGAACGGATCTCCGACCGAGAGAACCCCCTGACGGACTACCACGAGGCCTTTCACGTCACCGATCCTGATCCCACCGAGGACCCCGCCGAGCACGACGAGAACGAAGACCGGCGGGAGTACGACACCTACACCACCGCGACCAGCCTGATCGAAGACACCGTCGCCTTCGTGACCGCGATGACCTGGCCACCGGCACTGGCCCGGGCCGCCGTCGAGCACGTCTGCCAGGAACTGGGCCGCGCCGGCTCCCGGGGCACCGCCTACGAGTCCCTGCGCCGGGACAAGCACGCCCAGGCACTGCTGGATATCGAGGCCGAATCCTGGTCGGTACTGCTCAAGGCCATGCTCGGCCACCCGCACCCGGCCTACGCCTCGACCAACACCGGCCGCGGCATCCTGCTGCGGCTGCTCATCGGCGAAACACTGCCGGTCCTGATGCGCGACGACGACCTGGTGCTGACCCTGTCTCTGGCCGCCCCGCACCGGAGAGGAACGCACTGATGGGCCAGGCACACGGACACATCGAACTCCGGCGGGCCGTCGCCTCGATCACGATCGGGCACCGGCACCGGACCGATCTCGGCGACATCGAGGCCCTGGCCGCATCCATCGCTGAGCTCGGGCTGCTCCAACCGCCGACGATCACCACCGACGGGAACTTGGTCTGCGGCGCTCGCCGCCTAGCTGTACTTCCCCGTGACGTTGTGAACGCGTTGTGAGGGTGTTTGGCCGCCGATGCCGGTGTGGGGTCTGTGG
>NZ_JAAOZS010000046.1:0-2305 GCF_011602805.1 Kocuria sp. JC486
TGTACGAGGGCAGGACGTTGGTGACGCCAGCACGGAGCTGAGATGCTGGGGGATGTCCGCCCACTCCGCTGTGGGGGCGGTGGTAGTTGTAGTGGATGTTCCAGATTCCGATCGCCGTGTCGCGGGCGTCTTCACTCTCGAACTCTCGGGCGTACAGCAGTTCTTCGGCCAGGATTCTCTGGTAGCGCTCCACCTTCCCGTTGTGTCGGGGCGTGTAGGGCCTGGTCTTCTGGTGGCGCGTGCGGTTGCCGACGATTCGCACGAAGTCGCCTGAGCGGTAGCACGCGCCATTGTCGGTGATGATGCGATGGATGTGCGAGATCCCGTGAGCGGCAAACCAGGCCTTAGCTCGGGCGAGGAACGCTGCCGCGGTGGTTCCCTTCTCGTCGGTTAGCGGCTCGGTGTACGAGAGTCGGGAGAATCCGTCGATGGCGGAGTGCAGGTACGTGTAACCCCGCTTCGACCCAGCTGACTTCGCGCGACCAGTGGTCTTGGCCTGGTCGCTGTCGCGCCCATGAATGCGCCAGCCGCCGCCGTCAGGGATTCGGCCGACCTTCTTCACATCGAGGTGCACCATATGACCGGGCCAGCGGGCGGTAATCTTCCCTGGCTTGCGATTGGTATCGCCGCCGGGGTCGATGAATCTGCGTCGGCCAAGGCCGAGCCGGCTCAGGTGTCGGGTGACGGTACGCCGGTGGATCCTGACGTCCAGCTCGGCGAGCTCGTAGGTGATGCGCTGGGCAGACCACTTGTGTTCGCGCCGCCAGAAATCGATCCGTTGGATGACCCAGGCTGCTGTCGCGGTACGGCTGTGGTGGGGCGTCGAGGCACGGTCGTGGAGACCGGCTTCGCCATGCTGTCTCCACCGGTTGACCCACTTCGAAGCGCACGCGCGTGAGATGCCCATCTCGGCAGCTACGTGCCCGATTGGACGGGTCAGGCACCGATTCACGAGCCGGCGTCGGCCTTCAAGGCTCAGCGGAGCATTGGCGTGCGTCACTTGGCAGCCTCCACATTCCGTACCCGCGGGGCGATCATGCGCAGCGTGGGCAGCATGACGAGGAGTGCGAGAGCGGTCAGCGCGGTCGCTGCCCACACGGGCCCAAGGTTGCTCGAGCTCTCGAGCGATACCGCTCCGAGCGCCGGACCAGCAGCGGCCCCGATGTTGAGAGCGGCGGTCGCGTAGGAACCACCCATAGTGGGCGCTTTTGATGCCGCGTAGAGCACTCGAGCGATCAAGGTGCTTCCCACGGCAAATGCCAGCATTCCCAGCAGGAACACCAGGACGAGCAGCGACACGGAATGCCCAGCAAGCACCGCGAGCAACAGCCACCCGACCAACAAGAGCGGCGCGGCCACAACGAGGACCATTCGCGGGTACTGGTCAGACAGTCGCCCAGCAATGCTGACTCCCATGAAGGACCCGATACCGAACAGCACCAGAGCCACCGATACCCACACCTGGCCCAGACCCGCTGTCCCGGTCACGACCGGCGCGAGGAATGTGAACGCGGCGAACGTCCCGCCATTGACCAGCGCAGCGAGCAGCATCGCCGTGAATAGACGGGGCACGCAGAGCTGCGCCAACTCGACGGCGAGAGTCGGGCCATCGTCGGCTTCGTTCTGCGTGTCTCTCGGCTGTGGACGGACGCCGGTGAGGATGCCGATTGCAGCAGGAACGCACAAGAAGGCGACCGCCCAGAACGTGGCCCGCCATCCCAGCGCTGTACCCAGGAGAGCCCCCGCGGGAACACCGGCGACCATGGCGATCGTGGTGCCCGAGAGGAGGATGGCAAGAGCGCGGCCTTTCCGGCTGGGGGCCACGAGGCTGGTCGCGGTGCTGAGAGCGACGGCCAGAAAACCGGCGTTGGCGACCGCAGCCACCACACGAGTTGCGAACAGCACGGAGAAGGTCTCGGCAGTGGCGGCAATGACGTGACAGGCAGCGAAAATTACCACACACCCGAGCAAGGTGCTCCGGGCGGGCCACCGACGGGTGAGAGCTGCCATGGCGGGCGCACCGAGAATCATTCCAACCGCAAAGGCAGAGGTGAGTAGCCCAGCGGTTCCGACCGAGATACCGACGCTGGCGGCGATGTCTGGCACGAGGCCAGCAAGCATGAACTCAGATGTGCCCATGGCGAAGACAGCCAGGGCAAGCAGGTAGAGGGCGAAGGGCATGGAGGACTCCGAGAAACGAGAACGAAAAAGGGGGAACGTCTCGTCATCACGGCCAGCGCCCAGGGTTCCGCCTAAGAGCCCGCATGGCGCACAAGCGCACGCAGCGGGTTAAGGACTCAGTAGG
>NZ_JAAOZS010000047.1:0-1727 GCF_011602805.1 Kocuria sp. JC486
GAACACGTCCTTGATCGCGCAGCAGTAAAGCTTGCCCTCGCTGGCTTGGATTCCAGCAGTCGTCGCAACACGTTGATCACGAGGCCTTCAGTAAAGCAGCCATTCGCTCGGCCGGTGTGTCCCAGTCCAGCGATTTTCGGGGGCGTCCGTTGAGTTCCTGAGCCACGGCCAGAAGGTCGTCAATGCTGTGCACGGCGAGATCAGTGCCCTTGGGGAAATACTGCCGGAGGAGACCGTTAGTGTTCTCATTACTGCCGCGTTGCCAGGGCGATCCGGGATCGGCGAAGTAGACCTCGAAGTCGGTCGCGGTGCTGAACGCGCGGTGCTCTGCCATCTCCGCGCCCTGATCCCAGGTCAGGCTGCCTCGCAATGATGATGGCAGATCTCGAACAGTCGCGATGAGAGAGTCGCGGACGGCCTCTGCGGTCCGCTCTCGCCCGAGATACCCGAGCATTACGAAGCGCGTTGATCGCTCGACCAACGTGGCCATCGCGGAGCCGCCGAGTGCCCCGATGATGAGGTCTCCCTCCCAATGCCCTGGGATGTCGCGGGAATCGACCACGGGCGGTCGGTTGCTGATGGCGTTCATCGGATCGACGAATCGTGGACGTCGCGCATCGGCCTGCCGGTGTGGTTTCCGCGCAACCCTCCCGCGCCGAAGTTGCTGTCCGAGTGAACGCTTCAGTTCGCCGCGCGCATGGACATAGATCGCCTGGTAAATCGTCTCGGTGCACACCCGCATCTCCAGAGCGGCCGGGAAGTCCTTGACCAGTCGGTGACTGATCTGCTGCGGAGACCACTTCAACTTCAGTTTCTCCTGCACGTAGCACCGGAGGGCGTCATGGGCGAGGAGCTTCGGCTGACGCGGTCTGGATCGCCGCTTGACCGAGAGTCGGTGCGCGGTGTGGGGCATGTATCCGCGGGTGGAGACCGTGTTGCGGCGTAACTCGCGGCTGATCGTCGACGGCGACCGGCCCATCTCCGCCGCAATCTGTCGGATGGAGAGTCCCGTACGGCGCAGGTCCTGGAGCTGTTCTCGCTCAAGAAGGCTGACGTATCGACCGTGGATGACCTTCTCCACGATGTTCAGATCGACGCTTCCACCGATTGCGCGGGTTCTTCGTTCAGGCATGTCCCCATTGTTCTGCTCGGGGTAGCGCACGATGCGACCGTCGGGATAGATCCTTCCGCGGCTGATGATGGTGATGCCCTTGTCCCAATCGGTTGCCGACCTCGCGTCTGCGCCGACTCGTGCCCGGGCTTCCGCGCGTGTGAGCCCCGCCGCCCTCAGACGGAGGAACTCCTCGCGCCGCGGGTTGACCCGGCGTGCTTCGCTCGTGGAGATCCCCGCCTTCCGCGCCCACGCGTACGCGGTGGGGCGACGAATGCCCAGCTCGCGTGCAACGGTCGAGATGATCTGCCGCTCACGAACGAGCCTCAGGAACTCCTCCTTCAACTCCGGCGGGTAAATGCGCGGGGTCGCCCGCTGCATCGTCAGCCCCGTCTTGCGCAGCCAGTTGTAACCGGCGTTCTCGTGAACCCCAGCCGCTCGTGCCGCCGCGCGAACCGTTCCGCCACGATCAAGAATCCGGAAGAACTCATCCTTCTGCTCGTCGGTGTATCTCTTCTCCGCCACTGCAACACCTCTCCGCTAGGTGTACTTCCCCGTGACGTTGTGAACGCGTTGTGAGGGTGTTTGGCCGCCGATGCCGGTGTGGGGTCTGTGG
>NZ_JAAOZS010000048.1:0-1505 GCF_011602805.1 Kocuria sp. JC486
GGGTGCCTCTATGGTTTCCGTCAAGCGGCCAGGGCCACCGGTGACGGGGTCTGAGACTCGGTGGGGTCTTGGTAGAGGGTGCCGTCGCGAAGCATCGCGTAGAGGACGTCGGTCCGGCGGCGGGCCAGGGCGATGATTGCCTGGTTGTGGCGTTTGCCCTGGGCCCGTTTCCGGTCGTAGTAGGCCCTCGAGGGACCGTGGCTGAGTGAGGCGAAGGCCGAGAGGAACAGCGCCCGCTTCAGTCTCTTGTTCCCGCCTCTCGGGGCGTGTTCGCCGCGGATCGAGGTTCCCGACCGTCTCGTGACGGGGGCGATTCCGGCGTAGGAGGCCAGGTGCCCGGCATCTTGAAAGTCCTTGCCGACGACCTCGGTGAGGATCCTTGCGGCGGTCCTGACGCCGACGCCGGGCATCGAGGTCAGGACCGGGGAAAGAGGGTGGGCCTCCACGAGGGCCTCGATCTGGGTCGCCACCTGCGTCCGCTGAGCGGTGAGGGCAGCCAGCTGCCCGGCCAGGATCGGGATCACGGTGGCAGCGGCCTCGGTTCCGGCGACCACCACGGTCTGCTGCCCCAGGGCGGTGAAAATTTCCTCGGTGAGGGCCTCGGCCAACCGCGGTGCGTGTTTCTTCAGCCTCGCCCGCACATGCCCGCGCCCGGCGACCTGCAGCTTCCCCGGGGTCGGATAGCGACTGAGCAGGTCGGTCACCGCCGGGTGCGTCACCCGCGGCCCCAGGACCCGCTCCAGTGCCGGATGGATCTGGGTGAGTATGCCTCGCAACCGGTTCGAGGTCGCGGTGATCTGGGCGGCGAGGTCATCATCGAAGCCGGCCAGCACTCCCAGCTCGGCGATCTGTTCCTCGTCCACCCGGATGTCGCGCAGGGTGTGCGGCATCGTGCGGGCCGCCTCGGCGATGATCGCCGCGTCGCGGGCATCGGTCTTGGCCGCGCCCGGGTGCAGGTCCGCGATCCGGCGCATCGCCAGCCCGGGCAGGTACGCCACGTGTACGCCGTCGGTGGCTTGGGCGAGGGCCACCGGCAGCGCCCCGATGGTGGCCGGCTGGTCCACGACCATCAGCACCGGCCCGTGCACGGTGGCCAGCTCCTCAAGGATGGCCCGCAGCCGAGCCTCGTCGTTGGGCAGGGACTTGTCGTAGACCGTGTTCCCAGCAGTGGTCACGGCCACGGCGTGGTGCTCGGACTTGCCGACGTCGAGGCCGACGAACACCGCCGGCAGTGGTTGCTCCGCCATGGACTCATTCCCTTCTACTGCACCGGCATCTGCACATGCTGGCCGGCCGGGAGGTGGTCACGCTCGGCATCCACGTTACGAAGGTCCCTCAAGAAGAAGGTCGCGCCTCTATCAGCGATCCGTGACCACCGGACCGGTCCTCGGTGACAACACCCCCCGGATCATGGGTGACTGGGGGCAAACGATCATGCCGAGGACCGGCCGGTCAGCACCCTCCCATCCTGATGGACGGACGAGCTGGGAAGAAGGTAACGGGGG
>NZ_JAAOZS010000049.1:0-1497 GCF_011602805.1 Kocuria sp. JC486
CCCGTTACCTTTTCCGCGGCGCCTGGATCGTCCAGGATGAGCAGGTGCCGGCCAGCCGGTCCTCGGCATGATCGTTGCCCCCAGTCGCACTCATGATCCGGGGGGTGTTGTCACCGAGGACCGGTCTGGTGATCACGGATCGCTGATAGAGGCGGGGCCCCCTCACGAGGGTCTTTGTAACGTGGATGCCGAGCGTGATCACCACAGGGCTGGCCAGCACGACCATGGCCCGACCAGCCCAGGAGCAACCGCCATGACCACCCCAACCCCGGCCGTGTACATCGGCCTCGACGTCGGCAAAACCGACCACCACGCCGTCGCCCTCACCGCCACCGGCGAAACGGTCTACGACAAGGCCCTGCCCAACGACGAGACCCGCCTCAGAGGCATCCTCGACGACCTCGTCACTGCCCACGGGCCCGTGCTGCTGGTCGTGGATCAGCCGGCCACGATCGGGGCACTGCCCGTGGCCGTGGCGCAGTCCTGTGACGATGTTGTGGTGGCGTATCTGCCGGGGCTGGCCATGCGCCGGATCGCGGACCTGCACCCCGGCTCGGCCAAGACTGATGCCCGTGATGCCGCGATCATCGCCGAAGCCGCACGGACCATGCCCCACACCCTGCGAGCCATCCGTGTCGATGATGAGCAGATCGCCGAGCTGGCCATGCTCGCCGGGGCCGACGATGATCTCGCCGCGCAGATCACCGCGGCCTCGAACCGGCTGCGCGGGCTGCTCACCCAGATCCACCCCGCCCTGGAACGGGTGCTGGGGCCCAGGATCACGCACCCGGCGGTAGCGGATCTGCTGGGCCGGTACCCGACTCCGGGTAAGCTCAAGACCGCTGGGCCCGGGCATGTGCGTGCCCGGCTGCGCAAGCACGCGCCCCGACTGGCCAGCTCCTTGACGGAGGAGATCTTCGAAGCCCTGGCCCAGCAGACCGTGGTCGTGGCAGGTACTGAGGCTGCGGCCACGGTGGTGCCGATTCTGGCCGAGCAGCTGGCAGGGCTGATCCAGCAGCGGGCAAGGCTGGCCATCCAGGTGGAGGCTGTGGTGGAGGCCCACCCTCTTCATCCGGTCCTGATCTCGATGCCCGGGGTAGGGGTCAGGACCGCTGCACGGATTCTCACCGAGGTCGTGGGCAAGGACTTCGCCGATGCCGGGCACCTGGCCTCCTACGCCGGCATCGCTCCCGTCACCCGACGATCCGGGTCCTCGATCCGTGGTGAACACGCACCCCGCGGAGGCAACAAGCGGCTGAAGCGCGCGCTGTTCCTCTCGGCCTTCGCCTCGCTGCACCACGGCCCCTCGCGGGCGTATTACGACCGCAAGAGGGCCCAGGGCAAGCGCCATAACCAGGCACTGATCGCCCTGGCGCGGCGGCGCACTGATGTGCTCTACGCGATGCTGCGGGATGGCACTCTGTACGAAGACCCGACCACGCCTTCGGCGCCGTCGTCAGTCGCTCTGGCGGCTTGACGAAAACCATAGAGGCACCC